>JAUIGT010000614.1 GCA_030432615.1 Verrucomicrobiia bacterium | reverse complement strand
CCGCCAGTTGGCCCGCTTGGTGACGGTGACCAGGCCGTGCCGCTTCATGTAGGCGAGCTGCTTGGAGACCCGCACCTGGGTCTCCTCGAGAATCTCCTGCAGGTGGCAGACGCAAAGTGGCCCCGAACTCAGCAGATTCAGGATGCGGAGCCGCGATTCGTCGCAGAGGCACTTGTAAACGGCGAGAGTCTCTTCCATCGGCGACACGACTATATGCAAGATTCCGAATATACCAAGTGAAGAATTTACTGGAACCTTCTCCGCCGGTCCTTCCCGAAATCCGCGCACGAAGAAAGGGCAGCCGCACCCCCGGAATATTGGCGACTGCCCTTTCTCACCCCTACGCAGTATTGGATATGTGGTTCAGGAAGCCTGAACGTTTTGAGCATGTCCTCTCGGGGGAATCCAGCAGGAAGCACCTCAGGAGAACACCGAACTTTTTACCCGAAGAAGCCGATGGGTAAAACGAATCGCAGTTACGATTCCGTCACGGCTTCCTCGCATTCGAACCTTCCCGCAAACCCGTCCCACTCCCGGCTTGCTCCATCGCCAAATTTAGATTTTCATCTAAATACAGAATGAGCACCGCCCTCTCCGACGTCCAGCTGAATCCCGATTCGCTCTCGCCCGGCACCGACCGGACCCTGGCCATTCTCGAGCTGCTGGCCGAGAATCCGCAGGGGCTGTCCGTGGCCGACCTCGTGCGCGGGCTCGGCATTTCCCAGAACTCGGCCTTCCGCATCACCCAGACGCTCCACGAGCGCGGCTACCTGCACCGCCGCGAGAGCGACAAGCGCTACACCCTGAGCAATCGCCTCTTCGACCTCAGCCGGCCGCGGGTGCACGAGAAGAGCCTTGCCCTCTGCGCCCACGAGGCCCTGCGCGAGTTGCGCGACCGCACCGGAGAGACGGTCCAGCTCCTGGTCCGCTCCGGCGTCAAAGGGGTCGTCCTCGAACAGGTCTCGGGTCGTCACGCGGTCAAGGTGATGGGTGAAGTCGGGATGCGGGTGCCGCTCTATTCCTGCGCACCCGGCAAGGCCCTCCTCGCCTTTCTGGCGGACGCCGAACGCGACGAGTGGCTCTCCACGGTGAAGTTGAAGAAGTTCACCGACACCACCCGCTCGACCCGCAAGGCCCTGCTCGCCGACCTCGCCGAAATTCGCGAGCGGGGCTATTCCACCGACCTTGCCGAGGGACTCGCCGGCATCCACTGCGTCGGCGCCCCCGTCTTCAATGCCTATGAATACCCGGTCGCTGCGGTTACCGTCATGGCGCCGGTTTTCCGTTTGCCTCCCGACCAGTTCGCTGAACTGGGCGAACACTGCCGCGCCGCCGCCGACCGCATCCGCGAACGGCTGCTCGCCTGAGCCGAGAAAACGCCGCCATGAACCATTCGCTCCTCCCTCTATCTTTTCCCCGCATCCAACCCTCCTGGGTCGCGGGCCTCACCCTGTTGGCTCTCTCCATTTCCGGCCAGGCCGAGAAACCTTCGCCGGAACAGGTCGAGTTCTTCGAAAGCCGCATTCGGCCCATCCTCGCGCAGGAATGCTACGAGTGTCACAACTCGCGCGACAAGTCGAAGGGCGGGCTCGTCCTCGATCATCGTGCCGCCTGGCAGGCGGGCGGCGACTCGGGATCCGTCATCGTGCCCGGCAAGCCGAAAGAAAGCCTGCTCCTGCAATCGATCCGCCACGAGCTGCCCGACCTGAAGATGCCCAAGGCCGGCGCCCAACTCGACGCCAACGTCCTCGCCGATTTCGAACGCTGGATCGCCATGGGCGCTCCCGATCCCCGCGATGCCCCGCCGACCGAAGCCGAGCTGGCGGAAGACACCGACTGGGAAGCGATCCGCGAACGACGCAAGGGCTGGTGGAGTTTCCAACCGATCACCAGGCCCGCCCCTCCCGAAGTCGCCGGCGTCGATAGACCGGTCGATCGCTTCGTCCGCGCCCGCCTCGCCGCGGAGAATCTCGAACCCGCCCCGCGGGCCGACGCCCGCACCCTGGTGCGCCGCCTTCATTTCACCCTCGTCGGCCTGCCGCCGTCGCCCGAGGAGACCGCGACCTTTCTCGAAAGCTGGGAACGCGATCCCGACGCCGCCTTCACCGAGCGCGTCGATGCCCTCCTCGCCGATCCGCGTTTCGGGGAAAAATGGGCGCGCCATTGGATGGACTGGATCCGCTACGCCGACTCCCACGGCAGCGAGGGCGATCCCGATATTCCCCACGCCTGGCGCTACCGAGACTACCTCATTCGCTCGCTCAACGCGGACGTTCCCTACGACCAGCTCGTCCTCGAGCACTTCGCCGGCGACCTGCTGGAGCGGCCCCGCATCAACCAGGCGCTGAAACTGAACGAGAGCGCGCTCGGGCTCGGTCACCTGCGCATGGTCTTCCACGGCTTTGCCCCCACCGACGCGCTCGACGAGCGGGTTCGCTTCACCGATGACCAGATCAACACTGTCACCAAGGCCTTCCTGGGACTGACGGTTTCCTGCGCCCGCTGCCACGACCACAAGTTCGACGCCATCAGCCAGAAGGACTACTACGCGCTCTTCGGCATCTTCACCTCGACCCTTCCCGCGACGGTCGCGGTCGATGCGCCCGGCGTGCTGGAGAAGAATCGCGACACGCTCGAATCGCTGAAGCCGAAACTCCGCACCGGCATCGCCGACCACTGGCTGAACTCCCTCGCAGTCAATCCGGATCGCTGGGAAAAGGCCATCGAGGGCGCCTCCGATGCCAAGTCGTTCTTGCACCCGCTGCATCGTCTCGCCGGAGCCGGCGACAATCCCGAGGCCGCCGCGCACGCCTGGACCGCCGTTCGCGAAGCTTTCCGAAAACAATGGGAAGACTCCGAAGCGGCCCGCGGCGGCGA
Source organism: Verrucomicrobiia bacterium (assembly GCA_030432615.1). GTDB lineage: Bacteria > Verrucomicrobiota > Verrucomicrobiia > Verrucomicrobiales > DEV007 > JAEUHH01. Next base: position 646 of record JAUIGT010000614.1, on the reverse strand, counting down.
ACTGCTGCGCCATCGCTGGGACCTTTCCGACGCGGACGATTGGAAGACCTGGAGTCGCTACGGTGAAGGACTCGACGACCGGAAAGGTCCCGCCGCGGCCGGTGCGTTCGTGGTCGCGAACGCCGATGACAAGGCCGGGCGCGCGCTTTCCCGGATCCTTCCCGCTGGCGCCTACTCGAACCTCGTCTCCGACCGCCACCGCGGCGTCCTCGCCTCGGCGCCCTTTGCGCTGGATGGCGAATACGATCTCTACCTCAACGTCGCCGGAGACGGGAACAGTTCGGCGCGTTATGCCGTCCAGCATTACCCGCGCAGCGGCACCGTCTACCCGGTCAACAGCCTGAACGGCGGCGCCTGGAAGTGGATCAAGCACGACCGCATCGACTACTGGAACGGCGACCGCATCCACCTCGAACTCGCCACCGCCGGCGACGCTCCCATCCTCGCCAAGGACCAGGATCGCAGCTGGTTCGGCATCCGCGAGGCCATGCTGGTGAAAAAGGACGCGCCCAGCCCGGCCCGACCCGAAACGGAATTCCTCGCCGCGCTTTTCGCCATCGCCGGTGAACGCGTTCCCCGCACGCTCGAGGACGGCCTCGCCCTCTACGAGGAGACGCTCCGTCACCTCGTCACCGCCTGGCGCGAC
>JAUIGT010000613.1 GCA_030432615.1 Verrucomicrobiia bacterium | reverse complement strand
ACCTTCTGGAAGACCCCGTTGCCGGTGGCATCGAAGGGCCCCTGCTTCGCCACGTTACCGAAGGTGAAGGTCTCGTATTTGTCCGTCGCCTGGCCGAGCAGTTCCGGGGAAAAGGTCGAGAAGTTGCCGAAGCAATCCACGTTCAGCATCGCCAGCGGATCTACCTCGAGATTGTAGTAGCGACCGTCGGGCGCCTGGTTGCCCTGCGGCGCGAGGATGTTTTCCCGGGCGTTCTCGAACTCGCGGATGTGAAGCGGAAACCCGTCGGCCCGGTTGCGGTCGAAAACGCGCTGGAGAAACTGTCGCACCCGGTCCTCCCCGGAGTGGTCGAGCGAAGACTCGGCGTGGGCTCCCTCGACTTCCTCGATGTTGAAGCCGACCCCATCGATCTCCAGGTCTCGGAAGAACTCGTAGATCTCGTCGGGGTAGTCGAGGGAGTAGTCGGAAATGACCGAGACGACACCGAAATCGATCCCGGCCTCTTTCAGGCGCTCGGCACCGCGCATCGCCTTGGCGTGAGTCCCCTCGCCCTTGCGGGTCTTGCGATGGAAATCGTGGATGAAGGCGGGACCGTCGATGCTGAGCCCGATGCTGACGTCGTTCTTCCTGATGAAATCGCACCAGCGATCGTCGATGAGGGTTCCGTTGCTCTGGAAGGTGTGCATGACCTTTTCCCGGGCGCCGGGGAAGCGGTTGATGATCTCGAAGGCCTGCTCGTACCAACTCACCGGGACCGCCAGCGGTTCGCCGGCGTGCCAGAGGAGCACGAAGGGCGGCCCCACCAGGCCCGACTCGAAGACGCGGGTCATGGTTTTCTCCAGCACCGGGAATTCCATCCGGCGGGTCGAGGTGCGGTGCGGCAGGTAGCAGTAGTCGCAGTTGATGTTGCAGAACGGGCTCGGCTGGATGACGAGCACGCCGAGGAACAGCTGTTCCATCGTCGAGGAAGCGGGAGGAGTCGCGGTGGTCATGGGTCTATCTATCGTTGGCTGAGAGATTTCGGGTCGGTCGGGTTTCGTTCGGAAAAGGCTCAGGCCACCCGGGGCTCGGCCGCTTCCAGGCGAACCCGGCGCACCGGCGGACCGCCGGGTGAAGAGGGTTGGGTCGCGGAGTCGACAGGGTTGGCCGCGTCCCCGTTGACGACCGGAACGGAGGAGGCGGCGCGGCGCACGGCCTCCACCCGGACCCTGAGAGGAAGCTGGCGGCGCCAGGCGGCACGGACGGCGAAGACGCGCTCGGAAAGTTTGGGGAAAGTGATCCTGGCCATGGGAAGAAAAGTGGTGAGGGGTGGATTTCCGGCTGCATGAGGAGGGCGATTCATGCGTCCTTCTCTCATGACCGAAAGACGCACGCCGAATCCGGGTTATGCGGAAGAGACTCAAAAAAAGTTCTCCCGGCCGCAACGAGCGCGCCGCCTGCTTCGCATGCTCACCCGTGATTTGGGCTGGACCTATCGCCTCTACGTCCCCGCCGTCATCGCCCTCTCGATCGTCTACCTGCTGCCGCCGCGATTTCTCCAGTATTTCACCGAGAGCGCCGACCGGATCGATGCGCTGCCCGCTTCGCGATTCCTCTGGCTCCTGGTCGGATTCGGCGTCGCGGTGGCCGCCGCGCTCTGGCTCTCGACCTTTCTCGGAGGACTCCTGCGTGAATGGCTGCGCCTGAAAGTGAGCGTCGATCTGCGGCGCCGCTCGCTGGCCGCCATGCACGGGACACCGCTGGCGGTTTTCGACGACGCCCACCGGGGTGACTGGATGACGCGCATGACCAGCGACCTCCACAACGTCGAGGAATTTCTCTCCGACTCCCTCCCCTCTCAGATCCAGAGTCTCACCCTCGTGCTCGGATCGGCCGCGCTGTTCCTCGCCCACAGCGGTCCCCTCGCCCTGATTCCCTGCGCCGCCGCCATCGGACTCGCTTTTCTCAATCTTCGCGTGCAGCGCACCATGGCCCCGGTCCTCACCGAGGCACGGGAACTGGAGGGCGAGGTCTTCCAGGATCTCATCGAGAATTACGAGGGCCTGCGCACCATCCGCAGCGCGGGCGCCGAATCGTCGGTCATGTCCCGCTTCACCGCCCGGCTCGAATCGGTGCGCCGGACCGGCATGCGGATCATCCGCTCGATGGCCGGGTTGATGGGAGTGAACGAACTCGCCAGCCAATTCGTGATCACCGCCATTCTCAGTCTCCTCGCCTGGTCGCTGAGAAACGGCTCCCTCACCGTCGCCGATGTGCTGATCTACCCCTTCTTCCTCAACGTTTTCCTCGGGAACGCCCGCTCGCTGGCGGCTTCCGCCTACGAATGGAATCGCTTTTTCGTGGAGGGAGGCCGCTTGGCCGAATTGCTCGACCACGCCCGACCCGGCCGGAAGAACCGGGAACCGCGTCCGACTCCTCGAACCACTCGAGTCGTCACCGCCGAAACGCTCGCCCTCGGCTTTCGAGGCGCACCGCGGTTGGTCGAAGATCTCGACCTCGTCTTGCAGCGCGGCGAAATCGTGGCCCTCACCGGCCCGTCCGGCTGCGGGAAATCGACCTTGCTGGAAACGCTCGCCGGCCTGCGTCCGCCGCTGGCGGGCTCGTTCCGCCTCGACGACGGCCCCCCGCTCGCCGAGCTACCCACCGAGATCGCCTCCTTCGTCGAGCAGCGCCCCTATCTCTTCGTCGGCAGTTTCCGGGAAAATCTCTGTCTCGGGCTCGAAGGCGATCGTCGCCCGGACGACGCCCGCCTCTTTCAATGCCTGGAGGAACTCGATCTCGCGGGACTGGTTCGCCAGCGAGGCGGGCTCGACGCCGTCCTCACCGATCGCGGCCTCAACCTGAGCGAGGGCCAGCGCTACCGACTCGCGCTGTGTCGCGCCCTTCTCACCGCGCGCCCGTTCCTTCTCCTCGACGAACCGTTCGCCGCCCTCGATGAAACCTCCGCCCGCCAGGTCGTGACGGTGTTGTCCGCGGAAGCCCGGTCCGGGTTGGGCATCGTCCTCGCCACCCACCAGATGCCGCCGGGCCTGGACGCCCGCGAGATCGCGTTCGGTGCACCGCGCCGATCCGCCGCCCCGCTCGTTCCCGCCGGCGCGTGAAGCTTTCCTTCACTTCCCGGGCAGTTCCCAGACGGAATCGAAGGCGGTGGCGGCGCCGCCATTTCCGTTGGCGCCCCCGCGGATCATCGCATCGACGACCCGGCTCATCAGCATCAGCGAGGGACCGTCGCCCGGAAACTGCACCAGCAACTCGCCGAGCACGGCCGAGGCGCGGTGAAATTCGGCGGCCTCGAAATGAACCAGCGCCTCCTCGTAGCGCGCCTTCAGTTCCTCCCAACCGTCGCCGCTGGGAGGCACGATCTCCCAGAGTTCGACCGGTTCGCGGATGTTGCGCACCCGCACCCGGCAGAGCCGCCGCCGGGGAAACTCCGCGCTCCGGTTTTCCCCGATCCGCTTGAGGGTGTCGCCCGAGGCCAGGACCGTGGTGCCGAGAAACTTGGTGGCCCCCTGGATGCGGCTGCCGAGATTCACGGTGGTGCCGAGGGGACCGTACTTGAATT
>JAUIGT010000612.1 GCA_030432615.1 Verrucomicrobiia bacterium | reverse complement strand
CGCGATCGCCGGGACCATCGAGCGTCAGCGACGGCGCGCGGAAGCGGATCGGGTTCTCCGGATCGCCATCGAGGTAGAACGGATCGTGCTCGATGCCGAGCTTGCCGGCGAACTGTCCGGGACGGATATAGGGCAGGCGGCTCGGCTTGTGGGGCAGGGTGATGGCCGAGGGCAGGGTCGGATGCGGCTCCCGCTTCGACGTAACCACGCTGCCCATGAACGGCCAGTCGGTGCCGAGCGGCTTGCGGTCGTTGCCCTGGGTGCGGAAGGTCAGGTCGGGTGCGTGGCCGGTGAGATTGTAGTAGTAGCCGGCGTGATGATCGCCCGTGGCGCGCCCGCTGTCGGTGATGGAGCGCACCACGCTGACGCGATCCATCACCTTCGCCGTCATCGGCAGGTGTTCGCAAAGCTGGAGTCCGTCCGCGCTCGTGGAAATCGGCCGAAAGGGGGAACGATAGGCCGAGGGCGCCTCCGGTTTCAGGTCCCAGGTATCGACGTGGGAGGCGCCGCCGCAGAGGAAGAAAAGGATGGTCGATTTCGCGGGGCCGCGGGCGGGCGCTGGCGAAGTCGAAGCTGCCTCGGCAAAACCGGGACCGAAGCGGTACCCGGCCCAGCCCATGGTCGAGGCGACGAGAAAGGAGCGGCGGTTCAGTGGCATGGCGGTCGATGGGAGACGAAATCGGAAACGCTACGTGAATCCTAACGGTTTCGTCCCCGTTCCGTCACGGCAAAAGCCTTGGCCTGAACGCGCTACGGGATCTGTCACTGGGAGCGCGGGTGTCTCGCCCGCATCTCTGCCCTGGCCCTAATTGAAGAGGGTTGGCTCCGGGACCAAAGAGGGTATGATTCGAGGCATGCGTATCCCGGCTGCTGCCTTCCTGGCGATTCCTGCTTCACTCTTCACCATTCATGGCCAGACCGCGGATACCCGGCTGGTGCGCGAGACCGGGCCGCTTTCGCCGGAGGAGGAGCGCGCGATGCTGAAAGTGCCCGAGGGTTTCGAGGTCCAACTCTTCGCGGCCGAGCCGATGATCAACAAGCCGATCAACCTGGCCTTCGATGACCGCGGTCGGCTCTGGGTTTCCTCGACGGTGGAATATCCCTACGCGGCGACAAAGGATCGGTGGGAGGACGCCGAGGGGGCGCGGGTGCGGGACAGCCGCGATGCCATCAAGATTCTCGAGGACACGGACGGTGACGGGCGCGCCGACAAGGTGACGGACTTCGCCGACGCGCTGAACATTCCCACCGGCGTGCTGCCCTGGCATCGTCCGGAACACGCCGCCGGCTGCATCGCCTGGAGCATTCCCAACATCTGGTATTTCGCCGATACCGACGGCGACGGGAAAAGCGATTACCGCGAGGTGTTGTTCGGGCCGCTGGGATTCGAAAAAGACACCCATGGGATGTGCAGCAGCTTCCGGCTCGGAGCCGATGGCTGGGTCTACGGGACGCACGGTTTCAACAACACCAGTCACTTTCGAGTGCGGGAGAAGAATCTGCCCGAGGGCGTGAAGACGGGCGATCCGGGGACGGAACTCGAGCTGCACTCGGGCAACGTCTACCGCTTTCGGCCCGACGGCTCGCGGATCGAGATCTGGTCGTGGGGGCAGGTGAATCCCTTCGGGCTCGCCTTCGACCGCCGCGGAAATCTCTACAGCGCCGACTGCCACAGCGCGCCGGTTTACCAACTGCTGCGCGGCGCGCACTACCCGAGTTTCGGGAAACCGCACGACGGGCTCGGGTTTGGTCCGGCCATGATCGAGCATACCCACGGCTCGACCGGGATCTGCGGGATCGCCTTCGTCGATGGAGGAACCTGGGGGGAATCCTGGAACGATCACGTGCTCATCGGAAACGTCGTCACTTCGCGGGTGAACCTCGATCGGATCGAGTGGCGAGGCACCACGCCGGTGGCGATCGAGCAGCCGGATTTCGTGGTCAGCGAGGATCCCTGGTTCCGGCCGGTGGATCTCCGCATCGGTCCGGACGCCGCGCTCTACGTGGCCGATTTCTACAACCGCATCATCGGTCACTACGAGGTGCCGCTGGAGCACCCGGGGCGCGACCGGGAGCGGGGGAGGATCTGGCGCATCGTGAAAACGGAGGGCGAGGTCGCCCCGCCGCCGACGGTGAAGCTTCCGAGAACGCCGCCTTCGCCTGACCTGGTCGGGTCGTTGGGCAGTGACTCGCCCTGGCAGCGCCGCCAGGCGGCGGAGATTCTCTCCGGGCAACCTCTTCTCGAAGCCCTACCGGCCCTGGCGAACGCATTCGAGGAAACGCCGGCGGAGGACACCCACCTGCGTCATGTCCTCAAGCTCGCGATCCGGGAGCATCTGAAGCTTCCGGAAGCCTTCGACCGTTTCTCCGAACTGGCCGGATCGAATTCCGAGTTGGTCGGGATCGCGGTGGCGGTTCCCACGCCCGAGGCTTCGGCGTTTCTGCTCCGCGCCTTGGAAAGTGGAGGTATCGAGGCGGATCGGCAGTCGGCGGTGCTGGCGCATCTCGGCCACCATGCGGACGATTCGCTGACGCCACGCATCACGGGCTGGATCGATTTCCAGTGGCCGGACGACGCCATCGTGCGCGCCGGGGCGTTGCAATCCTGGCACGAGGGACGACTGGAGCGACTCGGACCGGCGACCACGCCGGAGATCGCATCCTGGGCTTCCAGATTGGCGGAAACGCTCCTGGACGAGGCGTCCACCGCCGGCGAGATCGCCTGGACGGAGCGACCTCATCCGAAGTTTCCGAAGGCGACACAGTCGCCATGGACGATGCAGCCCCGGCAATGCGCCGACGGCACCGAGGCGATGGTGCTTTCGAGTTTGCGAAAAGGCGAACGCGGGGCCGAGCAACGGACCGGCATTCTCCGCAGTCGCCCCTTTCCGGCGCCGAAGACACTGCGATTCTGGATCTGCGGGCACCGGGGCTTTCCCCAGGAGGAGGCGCATCAGCGAAATCGGGTTCGACTGGTGTTGGATGGGCCGGAAGGAGAGGTGGTGGAGGAAGCGTTTCCTCCGCGAAGCGATGTCGCACAAAGAGTCGAGTGGGATTTGACGCGAATCGCGGGAAAACAGATTCGGCTCGAAATCGTCGATGGCGACGCGGGGAAAGCCTATGCCTGGCTGGGAATCACCCGGATCGAGCCGGCGGAATCGACCGTTTCCGTGGCCGAATTCGCCGGCGCCGCCGAACGGGGGAAAGCCCTGCGATTGCTGGCGGGAATGTTGCGGCACGTGGCTCCGGTGGACCTGCGCGATCGCTTGGCCGAATGGGCGCCTCCCGCTCCGGCGGCGGCTCCGATTCCGGTTTCGGAGGAGCGGAGAGCGGAGCTGGATCGGTTGATCGCGGCGCGGTCGGCTGCTTTCGAGAAAGGCGCCCCCGATCTGGAAAAAGGGGAAGCGCTGTATCGCCAGCATTGCGCGGTCTGTCACCGGATCGGCAACGAGGGCGGCTTGATCGGACCGCAGCTCGACGGGATCGGAAATCGCGGAGTGGATCGACTGTGCGAGGACATTCTCGATCCGAACCGCAACGTC
>JAUIGT010000611.1 GCA_030432615.1 Verrucomicrobiia bacterium | reverse complement strand
GATTCCACGAGCGCTTCATCGGCGAGAACAAGCAGCGCCGCCTCGCCGAACCGCTCTGGAGCGGGAATCCGCACGTCTTCGACGATGACTGGGACAAGGCCTTGGCCGCCCACGGATATTCCCGGCCGGAAAAGCCCGAATACCTGGCCTGGCCGGACGCGAAGGAGCGGCAGGGTTGCTTCGAGTGGAAACTGCCCGAGCACCTGCATCCCGACATCTTCGTGGGCGATCTCGCCCTGCGCTGGATCGAGAAGGCGCCCGAGAACATGGAGGAACCGCTCTTTCTCCAGGTCGGATTTCCCGGTCCCCACGGCCCCTACGACCCTGTTGAGCGCTACATCGAACCCTATCGGGAGCGCGACCTGCCCTTCCTCCCGGTGAGCGACGAGGAGTTGGAGAGCCAGCCCCGCACGATCCGCTCCCTGCGGGCCCGCTTCGAGGAACGCTGTCCGGATTCCGTGGCCTTCGATCCCCACGCCACCGACGAGCAGCGAAAGCGCCAGCGCGCCTACTACCTCGCCAACGTCACCATGATCGACGAGCAGGTCGGGCGGATCCGCGAGGCCCTGGAAAAGAAAGGGATGCTGGAGAATTCGATCCTGCTCTTCACCTCCGATCACGGCGATTGCCTTGGCGATCACGGGCTCGTGGAAAAGTGGAACATGTACGATTCCTCCGTCCGGGTGCCGCTGATCGCGTGGGCGCCGGACCGGTTTGCGGGCGGGCGCACCGAGGAGGCGCTGACTCACTGGTTCGACATCGGACCGACCATTCTGGAATGGGCCGGCATCCAACCCCGGCACATGGAGGCGCGATCCCTCCTCCCGCTCCTGGAAGGCGACGCTCCGGCGCAGGCGCGCGAGCGCGAAGCCCGCGACTACGTCTTTTCCGAAGCCGCGCCCGATTTCATGCTCCAGGATGTCGGTTACCTCTACATGGTGCGGGATCCGCGCTACAAGCTGGTCGATTGTCGCGGCACCGGCGAAGGGCAGTTGTTCGACCTAGAGAACGATCCCGACGAGCTGACGAACCTCTGGAACGATCCCGCCCACGTGGAGACGAAGACGAGGCTGCGAGAGGCGCTCGACACCTGGCTGGCCTCCAGCATCAGCGAGCACGCCGGTTGGTGGCTCAAGGCAAAGAAGGAGTGATCGCCGAATCTCCTCGCGTCCCCGGCAAGGCGGGCGAGATCTCAGGGCCGCGGGTAAATTCGCGAGGCATCGGACTCGGAGATCCAGCCGTTCTCGATGCGGAAGAAGCCCTCGTGGCCCTTGTCGATGTGTATCGTGCGTCCCGCCGGCAGCGTGGCGACCACGTCGGCGGTGGCGAAGGGAGAAAGGCGGACCTTCGCATCGGGAGTGACCACGATGCCGCGGTTCATCTCGTCCCGGCGGGTGGCCAGGGCAATGGCGCCGACCAGCAGCAGGCCGATGCCCAGCGCGGCCAGGGTCCGGAGGGAAACGGCCATGCGGGGCGATTCCGCTTTCGGGTTGGCGATGCCGCGCACCAGGCTGAGGATTCCGAGCAGGCCAAGGGAGGCGAGCGAGGCGAAGAGCCATTCATTGAGCCCGAGCCAATACAGCGGCGCTTTCCAGAACGGCGTTTCCGCGTCTTCGAAAGCGGTGGCCGCATCGCGGGCGAGACGAAGATTGGCGCGAATGTCCTCGGCGTGCGGGTCGAGCACGAGCGCGCGCTCGTAGGCGAGAATGGCGGCGCCGTAGTTCTCCTGCCGGTAAAGGGCGTTGCCGAGATTGAACAGGACGGCGGCGTTGGGGCCGCTGGTTTCGAGTTCCTGACGGTAGGCATCCGCCGCGGCCTCGTAATCGCCGGCGGCGAGGGCGGCATTTCCCTTTTCGAAAAGAGACGATGACGAGCCGGTTTCCTCGGCGGCCGTGGCCACCGTCACCGAGAGCAGCGTGATCAGGAAAAACAGGGAATAGCGTTTCATGCGGAGAGGGCGGGTTCGGGTCGAGTGTCGGCGGACCGCTGGCCGTCGGCTTCCTTCAATGCGCGCTGGAGCAAGGCGCGCCAACGCTCCGCGTCGAAACCGATCACGGCCGGGTCGGGAGCATAGGCGAGGGCGTCGGCTTGCAGGAACAGGGCGAGGGCGGCGGAATTGTCGGGCAGTCGTTGACGCAGTTCAGCGACGGTGATGCTTTCGGCGGGACGATTCCACGCCGTTCCGAACCGGGTCTGGAGCGCCTGCCGGGCGGCGGCGAAAAAGGCGGCGGCATTTCCGTCCCGGGCGGCGTGATCCGCGCGGGAAAGCGCCCCGTGCTCCCGGTCAGCCGAGCGTCGGGCGGCCAGGCGATGCGGGTCGGAGCGTCGGCGTTGCGCGGCCCGAAGGGCGAAGCCGAGCACGATCAATCCGACGAAGGCCGTTGCCAGCGTCCAGAGCAGGGGGCGCAGGGCTGGAGCGGTCAGGAGGGGAAGGCCGGAACCGAGCGTGAGCCGGTGCGGAGCCAGTTCGACGGGGACCGGGGAGGCGTCCTCCGATGCATCGGCCGACGCCGATCCGTCCAGGGTAGCGCCCGTTCCCGCGAGCGGCACGACATCCTCGCCGGCGATCTCGAGCGGAATGGCGGGCGTCTCCAGGCTCCGGTAGGTGCCGGCGGAGGGATCGAAATAGTTGAATGACAACTGCACGTCCTGTTTCCCGCCCTTCTGGGGTACGGCGCTGAACTCGAAGGTCTTGGCGCCCGAAAACGAGGTGGCGTCGCCGGGACGGAACTCCGTCTTGGGCGTGTAGGTCTTCCAACTCCCGGCCGGTTCCAGCACCGGAGCGCTCATGCGATCGAAGTTTCCGCGGCCCTCGACGGTGACGCGAATTTTCCGCGGCTCACCCGTCTGCGCATCGGCCGGCAGGCGGTAGGCCCCGAGAGAGAACTCACCGACCGCCCCGCTGAAATGCTCGGGGCGTCCCTCGCTCGGGAGGGAACGGATGTCGAGCGGATCGCCGTCCGAGGTCAGCGTCACCTCGCGCGGGACCAGGCGAGTGAAGGCATTGTCGAAGAAATCATCGAAGAAGGGGTCGTCGAAAAGGCTGCCCCCGAAGGGCGAAAACGGACGGCGATTCCGCGGGGAGGCCGACTTCTCCGGCACCATCACGGTGGCGTCGAGCGCGATCCTGACCGGGTATTGCCCGGCTTTCACCGTCGAGATTCCCGCGAACCACGAGACGGTCCGGTATTCCCTGCCATCTACGACCTGGAATCCCTGCTCGGGTTTTTCACTGAGGTGGTGCAGGGTGAATCCTTCCCCCTCGGGCCGCGGCTGGGATTGCAGGGAAACGCGAGCCCGGGCCGGGAAGTAGGCGGTGATGCGGACGGGGGCCATTTCGCCCACGTAAAGGTGTTCCCGGTCCCGGGGAGGAAACTGAAGACTGAGAAAGGAATCGCTGGCCGCGGCCCCGGCCCCGTTCCCGGGCGATGCCTGGCCGCCGGTTCTGGAGGGCGCCGCGTTGGGCCCGGTCGATGCGGCGGTGACCGTGAAGGTGATCGGCTCGGTCTTCACCTTCTCGCCGCCCACGGAAATCTCGAACGA
>JAUIGT010000047.1 GCA_030432615.1 Verrucomicrobiia bacterium | reverse complement strand
ATGAACACCCCGTCCGCCAGATGGAAGACGCGGGCGGCGTCGGCCACCTCCACATCGCCGGGACGATGACCGTTTCGGAAGTCGGCCCGGTCACAGGCCGGGAGCAGCAGCAGGAGGACGAGGATCGATGCCCATCCGGTGACGATCATGGAGTAGCCCTTCGTTCTCATGGCCGAGAGAATAAGGCGGAACCGGGCGGGAGAGCGATGGGAAAAAAGGCAACCTCTTGTAACGCGGATCGGATCTCTGAAATGATCGGAAACGTGTTTCGAGGTATTTTTTTAATGAAAAACGGTAAAAAACCACTTTACAACGGTATCTGATGTCGGTAGGAGTTGTCCGTCACGCCGGCCTGGAGCCGGTCGAAACCCAAACGATGAACCAATCCAAACCACCGACTTCCATGGACAACGACAATGCCCTCCCCCGGAAAAAGATCCGCTTCCTCGGCAACCTCCTGCTCGTCTTGAGCGGTCTCGGCCTCATCGCCGGCCTGATCAGCATTCCACTCCATTTCTCCCATGCTTCGCCTTCGGCAGTTCCGGATGCGGGGAGCATGATCGGCGAAATCACAGAGCTGTTTCTTCCCGGGGAGGTGACCGCGGACACCACCGTTGGCGAGTTGCTGGAAAAGGACCGCGCCTTTTTCCTCGAGAATCGCGGGTCGTATCAAGTGCTGTCCCTCCTCTCGGCTGTTTTCGTGGTTCTTTTCGCCCTCGTCTTCCTCCGCCTGGCCTGGGCCTGGAGGCGCGCCGAACCCTTCGGTCGCGGCACCGTCATCGGACTGCGCTGGCTCGGGATTCTCCTCCTTGCCCAGTTCCTGACCGGATGGATCGCCGAGGCCCTGGCGCCCCCGTCGGAACTCGCCGTGTTGTTCGAGCTGGTATCGCTGACCGGTGTCTACCATCACTCCATCTCGCTGCTCGCCGGCGGTGGCCCGGTTCTCTCTTCGGGCATCCTGTTGCTCATCCTGAGCTGGATCGTGGACTACGGCCGGCAACTCAGGGAAGAGCAGGCGCTCACGATCTGAGTGAGACGGACAGCGACCCGCCCCGAAGACCAACCCTCACTCCCACTGGATCATGCCGATCATCGTCAACCTCGACGTCATGCTCGCTCGTCGGAAAATGAAGCTCAACGATCTCGCCGAATCCGTCGGCATCACGCCGCAGAACCTCTCGGTGCTCAAGACGGGGAAAGCCAAGGCCATCCGCTTCTCGACCCTCGAGGCCATTTGTCAGCGCCTGGATTGCCAGCCGGGTGATATTCTCGAGTATCAGCCCGCCCAGCCCGATGAACCCGACCCCTGAGTCTGAGTGCCTGCCGAAAGGGGCGGCAGGTCAGGCGGGCGACGAAGCGATCGGGCTGGAGCCCGGTCCGAGGCGGGTCTTGGTGCCTGAGTAATGAAAAACCTACCGGTTTGCGAGGTTTCCTTTTTCCCGGCCGTCCGATCACCCCTTGCCCTTGCTTGTCATCCCGAGCGAAGCCGAGGGATCTCCCGAGCGTCCGAGAAATTTTCGCGGCATCGAGACGCGTCTCGCCTTTCCAAGCCACTTCGCCATGGGGAAAACGTTCGCGCTTTCGAGAGATCCCTTCCGTTCGGCTCCGCTCAGGACAGGCTGTTCGTTCCTCGCTCGGGATGACAAGGAGAGTTGACCGCTCCTCGGCAGGTCAACCGATCAAGCAACCGACCAGGCGGGAACCCCAAGGGGGAAAAGTGCCGGAGGCACGACAAGAAGGTAGCCGGTGGTGCAGCGAAGCGGAACCACCGGACCTGACAGCAAGAAAACGAGTAGCCCCGAAAGGGGCGAAAGCATCGATCTCGGACGCGCCCGCTCGGTCGTTGGTTCGACCGCCACGCACCCACCGTTCCGCCGCTTGATCCCAACCCCGCCGTAAGTCAAGGGGGCAGGACAAATATTTGGCACAACCTCAAAATGATAAGCCTCTATTTGCCGGAGCACCGTTTTTAGGATGCTGAGAAAGCATCCCAAAAATTGTCCCCTGTTACCCCTGCGGAGCTTCTCCAGCGGAACCTTCGGACCGGAAAGGGTTGAGTCGGTGACCTAACCGGGATGGATCGGTGCCGGGAATGCTGTTCGTTTAGTCAATGATTTTTGACTGACCCGGAATGCCGTTCACAATAGTTAAAAAACCAGCTTACTAAAAGCAAGTAGACTACAACTAGAGCAATTAACAGAATGAGCATTACCGAGGCGATGAAAAGCACGAACGCTCGATTGGGGAGATTCTCAGGCAAATGTTTTATTAGAACGTAAACATACAAACCGAGACCAGCCGATCCAACAGCGATCGCTGAGATCTGATTCAGCCTTTTCAGCAAGACTGCATATTGGCCTATGAATGACACTAAAACTGCTAGCACTTCATGCATGAATTAAAGCGTTTTAGTATACCAATTCGCCATTCGCTCATGCTTCTTCAAGTATTTTCCACCAACAAAGAAAATTGTCGGAGCTCCGCCAAGGGTCAGTCAAAGAATTTAGACATTTCATCTTTCCAAATACAGAATTCGCGATCCGATTGCAGCCGAGGAAGGGAAAAGCAAAACTTTCGTCAGGATTCTTTGACTGACCCCTGCGGAGCTTCCCACCCGTCCCTCCGTATCCGGGGGACGATCACACCGGGCTGCTGCTGCTGGATGACGAACTCGGCGGCGGCATGATGCTACTGCTGCTCGAGGAACTGGAGGGAAACGACGAACTGCTGCTGCTGCTCGACGACGGTCCCACGAAACTGCTCGAGGAACTGCTGCTGCTGGAATCCAGACCCGACGACGAAGACGAGGAATCACCGCCGCCCCCACCATCACCGCCGCCGCCGCCGCCGCCGTTGTCCGGTGGTGACAGGGGCGGACCGCCCAGCAGGTGCGGCTGCATGTAGTTGCCGAGCGCTCCCGAATCGTTCGGGTGAGCCTTGACGATATCCAGCAGCGTCTGGAACAGCACCTCCGACAGCTCCCGGCGGGCCGCCCGGCGTTCCTCCTCCGACAGCGCCCGGTCCGCCGTGCTCTGTTCGCTGGCCGCGTAGATCGTGTTCCAGTTCGAGAGCAGCGCGCCCGCCTGCGTCGCCGGCGTGGTGCCGATCGTTCCCGACAGCGCCGTCACCCCGTCGATCAGCGTCTGCAGGTGTTCATCCACCTCGTCGTCGCGGCAGCTGGAAAAGATCGACAGTCCCTCCGGCAGGCACGACGCCAGTTGAGTCGAGGGATCGCCGTATTCCGCCACCACCAGCGCCGTCACCTTGCGCACCTCGCCCGGCAGTTGATCGCGGAAGTTGTCCTTCGCCATCTTGGCCGCCTTGCGGATGGCCTTCTGCGTCTGGGCGTCGGCCAGTGAATCGTCCAGGGCCGAGAGTTTCGCCGTGGTATTGGCGATCTGGGTGGTCCAGTCGCCCGAGCCGTTGTGGGCGATCAGGCGCTCCAGGTGATCGGTGGTGAACGCCTGTTGCTCGGCGAAGCTGATGTTCGGGTCCACGAACGGATTGCCGAAGTAGTACTGCAGGTTTCTCATGGGTCTTGCGCGGGTTGGGGTTTACGGACATTCCCGAAAGAGGGGAATGGGGAATCAGCGCCGGATCTCGCCCCGTGGAGGGAAAGATCCGGGCTTCCGCGCAGGGGGTCGCAGAATCCCGAACAGGCTAGGAAACGGTGCCGACCTCTGGCAAGCCAAAAAACCGGGAAGTTGGGAAAAGATCGATTCGCGCCTCTCTCCGATCCGCGATCGGGACGTCCGTTCACCGCCCATGAACGGCCGAAAAAACGTTGGGAAGGTCATTCACCGCTCATGAACGACCAAAAAAACGTTCAGAAGGTCATTCACAGCTCGTGAACGACCAAAAAAACGTTTGGGAGGCCATTCACCGCCCATGAACGGCCGAAAAAACGTTGGGAAGGTCATTCACCGCTCATGAACGACCAAAAAAACGTTGGGAAGGCCATTCACCGCTCATGAATGACCGAAAAAACGTTTGGGAGGCCATTCACCGCTCATGAACGACCGAAAAAACGTTGGGAAGGCCATTCACCGCTCATGAACGACCGAAAAAACGTTGGGAAGGCCATTCACGGTTCATGAACGTCAAAAGTGAGGCACCGCTGACCGGAGGCGCGGCAAAGATGCGAGACAAGCTATCGAAAAGTCATGCAGCTTTCGACTGCGCGGCGGGTCAGCGGTTGCCTCCACTGTCTTGTTCGCCGGTTTCATTTCTTTCCGAGGAAGCGTGAGAAGAATCCAGTCTTGGAAGCCTCCCGCGTCATGATCTTGAACTCATCGTTGATAACGTGCGGACACACTTCGTCATGCTTGAAGCCGGTGATCGCCTTCGCCACGAGGAGGGGAATCTCAAAAATGTAATCAACGTCTGCCTCGGTTCCTCCTTCCTTTTCCTGCACAGCCTCCATGTCGGTCTTGATCTGCGGGAAGTTCTCAGGGAGCTCACCTTCGGAATCCAATCCCTTCGGACCGTCTTCCCCCTCGTGCGAGATCCACCACTTGCGGAAACCGCCCGACCACAGCTCCGACGAACTCGCCATGCAGTGCTCTTCAACGAGGCAATACAGTAGATCGTGGTGCTTCGATTGCTCGCGACGCTCGGTCTCTCCGAGTAAGGGGCAATCATATTCGTTATACCAGAGGAGACGCCAACCAGAATCCAGTCGTGCGACCCCAATTAATGATTCCGGGATCTCTTCCGTCTCTCCCGTGTCGAGCAGTCCAAGACGGCTTAGAAACGCGTCTCCCTCTGCTTCAGGAACGGCACACCATGTAATTGCGAATCCCATATGCGGTGAGGTCTATTTTTGTGGCGAACGTCAGAGACCTGGCAGCCCGATCCGGGAGCGCGGTCTCGATTGGAGAATAAGGATTTGAATTACGGAAGTCAATCAACTCGCGGCGGGGTCGGGCTTGCCAGCGTCGGCTTGATATGGCTTTGGTGGCGGCAGTTACCGCTGACGGGTTAGGAAGCGCCGTCCTGCGGGAGAAAATCACGATTCTTTTTTCTTCGGACAGACCTGTAACCTACGCCGCCAAGAAATGCGAACGTCCCGGCGCTGAGTCCAACAGTCAATGTCCCGGGCAATGGGATCGTAACATGGGTGGGCCCAATGCAGATCCAAGTCCTCGCTGGCCGTTCAGGAAGCCGATACCACTCAACGAACCCAAGTTGAAAGTCAGATTGACCAACGGTAAGGGCACGGCGTGGACAACTCCCGCACCATCCAGAAGGCAGCAAATAAAAGATACCGGCTGCCAAGAGTGCTGAACAGATGGTAAAAATCGCGACAGTCTTCATCAGCCAGGATTTCCTGCCATATCGTTATAGAGCACAGAATCCCGCCCGACAACTCAGCAGTCCTGGGGCTCTTGCGAACAAAGATCAGCGGTTTACGGGATTCTGTGCCTCCGCTTGTTCGGCTTGCAAAAGGTTCTGCTCAAATGACTTGGGTTCCCAAACTCTGGATTCACAGCACAGTGCGAGTTCCATATCGCTAAGACTACCCAAGTCCCTGGGGGACACGATCAACCCCCAATCAGCCATGATGTTGAAGTCTCTTGGGGTGGAATCATAGTTGCACTGAACATGTCTCCAGTATCTTTCCGGAATCGCGAGGATTTCCGTTCGAAGGGGAAGAAGCAATTCGATCAGTGCGGAAAGGCGCTCAAGAGGGGGGTGGGAATCGTCGAGTGGTGTTTGTATGGTCCAGAGCCATGTCTTGTGCGCCTGAAAACCGCCAGAATCGTCGATCTCCGAATGAAGCTCCGACCAGAGGATCTCAGTCGGTTCTCGCCCCATGCATTGCGTGACCTCCTCTGGCGACCCCGGATCGTCAATGGTTGAGCCGATGATGAGGCCTACGCTGCTTCTGGTGGGCATGTTATTGGCCGAACAGTCTTTATTCGTAGGGCCTCCAAACGTGATATCACGCGGGGCCTTTTCTCAGGATGCTGTCCGGAAACCCTTGATTTGGCAAGGGTTTTGTCGATGCGGGTGCTGATATCGGGGCGGTGGAAGGGGGCGCGGTCGGGGCGGGGCGGGGGAGCTGATATCACGACGCTCTCCGGGAAACGGGGAGGGGGGAAGCCCTCGACAGGCAGGTGATCTTTTCCCGGGATAACCGGACATCCCGTCCGCGGGTGCGGGGCGAATGGTCCCGCCATTTTTTTCCGCTCGGGATCGCGGTCGGGACAAGGTCGGGCGGGGCGACGGCGGGGATGCAACAGGGTTGGATGGCGGACTCAACCCTGTTGAATGTCGATTCGGAGGGGGAATCCCTCGAATCTGTCCACCCGCTCTACGGATTGCCGGTGATGGCGGGAAGGGTGGGGAAAATCGCGGGAAAGCGATTTCTCGATTGGCTGGGACGCGCGGTTCAGCTATGGAGGTATGCGGAAATGGTTTTCTTTCGCTGCTCGCCATGATCGCCCGTCGCTCGCACCTGCCGCAATTGCTGGAGCGCTTCGGCCTGGCGCACGGGGCCGAGGTGGGGGTGGCGTCGGGCGGCTACTCGGCGGAGATCCTGGCGGGGACGCGGACGGTGCGAAAGCTGTGGGCGATCGATGCCTGGGCGGGGGACCGGGGGCACGACGATGATCAGCTGGCGCAGGCCCGGGAGCGGCTGGGGCGATTCGGCGACCGGGTGGAGATCGTGCGGGCGGATTTCGCGACGGCGGCGGCGGGGATTCGGGACGGGTCGCTGGATTTCGTCTACATCGACGGCTACGCCCACACGGGGAACGACGAGGGACGGAATTTCGAGTTGTTCTGGCCGAAGCTCCGGGAGGGCGGACTGATGGGCGGCCACGATTTCTGCGCGCGGTTCCCGGAGAATGTGAAGGCGGTGAGGGCGTTTCTCGACCGGCACCGGGGGGAGATCGACGGGACGTTCGTGACGCGGACGGATGTGTTCCGCAGCTGGTTCGCGTGGAAGGGGAGGCGTCCGGCGAGCCGGCTGGCGGAGGTGGCGATGTTCGGCAGGGATCACGTGGGCTGGTCGGGGGACGGGAAATCGATCGCGGTGGTGGGCAACGGGCCGCTTTGCCGGGGCGACGCGGACCGGATCGCGGCGGCGGACGTGGTGGTGCGGTTCAACAACTGGAACCGGCGGGCGGATTTCTCGCCGGAGACGGCGGGGCGCCGCGGCGAGGTGCTGTTCACCCACGGCGACCTGCGGGAGGCGGGGCCGGCGGACGGGTTCGCGGCTCCGGAGACGGTGGTGCTGGCGATCCCGGCGCCGTTCAAGATCGACCGGATGCGCCTGCTGGCGGAGACGTGGTGGCCGGAGTCGCGGCTGGCGATGGCGAATCCCTACCTGCTGCGCGAGGCCTGCATCGAGCTGGGGCTGGACAGCGAGGGCTGGGCGCACCCGATGCCGACGGCGGGGTTTTCGCTGCTGTATCACCTGTGGTGTTTCCGGGAGGGGCAGCGCGGGGGCGGGGGATCGGTCCATGTGACGGGTTTCGACTGGCACGTGGATCGGGAGGAGGGGACCTGCGAGCGGGTCCGGGTGGGATCGGACGAGGTGCCGGGGCATTACAATCACAGCTACCTGCGGGAGGCGATGTGGTGCGCGGCGCACCTGCTGGATCGGCCGGGCTGGGAGTTTTCGGAATCGGCGCGGGAGGCGCTGGCGTTCGTCGGGAATCATGGATGAGATCGCGGTCATCGGGTATCCGTCGCGCTACGGCGGGGCGGACACGGAGCTGGATCACCAGATCCACGTCTGGCAGGCGCTGGGCCTGCGGGTGCACGTCATTCACACGGGGCCCATCGATGAGCGGCTGCGGGCGATGCGCCTGGCCGAGGACCGGGGCTGCGTGGTGCACGAGCCGCGGGACTGGCGTCACGTCCGGGGCAAGCTGGTGATCAGCTACTGCAACGGCGGCTACCTGGAGGCGCTGCCGGAGATCCGGGAGCACGACCCGCGGGCGGTGCTGTGGGTGAACTGCATGACCTGGCTGTTTCCGAAGGAGAAGGAGGCGCACGAGGCGGGTCTGATCGACTGGTTTCTCTACCAGACCGAGGCGGTGCGCGATCGGGTGGCGTCGGACTTGCGGGAGCGGAACCCGGAGCTGCGGCAGGCGGTGGTGGACCCGTATTTCGACGCCGGCCGCTACGAGTTCACGCCCGACAAGCCCGGGGATCGTTTCCGTTTCTGCCGGATCAGTCGCGAGGACCTGGGAAAGTTTCACCCGGCCCAGCTGTGGATCTACGAGACGATGACGGCGCCGGTTCTGAAGGAGGGGACCATCCTGGGGGTGAACGACGCGATCCGGGAAAAGCTGACCGGTGGCCCGGGACGGAAGGTGCCGAACTGGATCCGGGCACTGGCGGCGGGGGCGGAACCGGTGGAGGAGGTCTACGGGCGGAGTCACGCGCTCATCCAGATGGCGGACCCGGGGTTGACGGAGAACCTGCCGCGGGTGGGTTTCGAGGCGATGGCGACCGGGACGGTGCTCTGCGTGGACGATCGCGGTGGCTGGCGGGAGCAGGTGCTGCAGGGGCAGACCGGTTTTCTCTGCGCCGACCAGCGGGAATTCGTCTACCGGGCCACGCGACTGGCCTGGGAGCCGGAGGAGCGGCGCCGGATGGCGGAGAATGCCCGCGATCACCTGGCCTCGCGCTGGAGCCTGGAGGCGTCGAAGGCGAGCTGGGCGGCGTTTTTCGATCGGGCGGCGGCGACGTGATCGACGGGAGGTCGGGAATCTTTTTCGAATACGGTGAGCCCGCGGAGGCCCGGCGGGCGGAGTTCGCCGGGTGTTTGGACGATCGAAGCGATTTTCGGGGGTTGACTTCGGGCCGGAGTTGAACATTTTTCCCCTCCCACACGGCGGCAGGATAGCTCAGGGGTAGAGCAGAGGACTCATAAGCCTTTGGTCGGCGGTTCAAATCCGCCTCCTGCTACCAAATTGGGGAGATTTTTCCGAATCGGCGAGAATTTCCAGAAAGCGTTTTTGAACGTTTCCGGGGCCGCGAACCGATTCGAGGCGAAATGTGAAAATTTTCGCTCAATTCCGGTTGCGCGGGTGGGCTTGACACCTATATTCCCCGCCCTCGCCGCTGGAGGTTTCCGGACACGGACGATCTGGCGGGCGATCCGCCCGCTCAAGGTTCCGGAAACGCATCGGGAAGTTTTCTCCCCGGATGCGCCAGAAAGTCGAGAGGCAAACCGGTCCCGGTGTCGGCAGACGTCGTCTGCAGGAACCGTGCCCTGATTGAAGAAATTTTTTACCGCAAACGGAGACGTTATGCCCACCATCAACCAACTCGTTCGCAAGGGTCGCAAAGACAAACCCTACAAGTCGAAGTCGCCGGCGCTGGACGACTGTCCGCAGCGCCGTGGGGTTTGCCTGCAGGTCTACACCCGTACGCCGAAGAAGCCGAACTCGGCCCTGCGAAAGGTGGCGAAGGTCCGCCTGACCAACGGCGAAGAAGTCATCGCCTACATCGGTGGTGAGGGTCACAATCTCCAGGAGCACTCGATCGTCCTCGTTCGTGGCGGTCGTGTGAAGGATCTCCCCGGCGTCCGCTATCACATCGTCCGCGGCGCCCTCGATACCCTCGGAGTCAACAACCGAAAACAGGCCCGTTCGAAATACGGCGCGAAACGACCGAAAGCAGGCTCCTGACGCGCTCCCGCGCCGTCCCAGCCTGTTTTCCGGTGATACGAATGTTTTAGCCAGACTGAAATAATCCTATGTCCCGAAGAAAACGAGTTTACGCGAAGCCCGAGATTCGCGATCCGCGCTACGACAGCCAACTGGTGGCCAAGCTGGTCTCCAAGGTGATGATGGTCGGCAAGCGTTCGCTCGCCGAGCGAATCGTCTACGCCGCCATGGATCGCGCCAATGAAGGCGCCGAGTCGGTGGATCCCCTCGAAGTGCTCAATCGCGCCGTCGAGAACGCCAAGCCCCGCGTGGAGGTGAAGAGCCGCCGTGTCGGTGGTGCCACCTACCAGGTTCCGCTGGAAGTGGCCGCGGAGCGCCAGGAATCGCTGGCCATGCGCTGGCTGGTGACGGCGGCCCGCGCCAAGAAGGGCACGCCCATGCACGTGGCTCTCGCCAACGAGATTCGCGACGCCAGTTCCAACCAGGGCGGCGTCATTCGCAAGCGCGACGAGGTCCACAAGATGGCCCAGGCCAACCGGGCTTTCGCCCACTTCCGCTGGTAAGCCGAATTTCGCTCATCGCTGATCGCGAAGGGATTTTCCCGCCGTGGCGTGCGCCGCGGCCGGTGGCTTTCGCGACCCGAAGCGGCTCTTCTTTTCTCTTTTCCTTTCCAGAACGATTTCTCCCTCCTTTCCCGCCCTGTTGTTGTCGTGAGTGACAATCCGAACCATCCGAAGCGTAAGATGCCTCTCGAGCGCACCCGAAATATCGGGATTGCGGCGCATATCGATGCGGGCAAGACCACGCTGACGGAGCGGGTGTTGTTCTACACCGGCATGATCCACAAGATCGGCGAGGTGCACGACGGCGGGGCGACGACGGACTGGATGGAGCAGGAGCGCGAGCGCGGTATCACGATCACGTCGGCCGCGGTCAGTTGCGAGTGGAAGCAGCTCAAGGAGGAGGGGGTTTTCAAGCTCTACACGGAGCAGGATCAGCGGATCAACATCATCGATACCCCCGGGCACGTCGATTTCACCGCCGAGGTGGAGCGTTCCCTGCGGGTGCTTGACGGGGCGATCGTGGTTTTCTGCGGCGTGGCCGGGGTGCAGCCTCAGTCCGAAACGGTCTGGCGCCAGGCGACCAAGTACAAGGTGCCGCGCATCGTGTTCGTGAACAAGATGGACCGCACCGGGGCCGACTTTCAGGCGGTGGTCGAGGATGTGCGCGAAAAACTCGGGGCCAACGGGCATCCTGTTCTCATCCCGATCGGGGCCGAGGATCAGCTCAAGGGGCAGATCGACGTCATCAACAAGAAGGCGGTCATCTACTCGGATGACGACGTCTTCGGTTCGACCTACGAGGTGCGCGAGTTGACCGACGAGCAGCGCGCCAAGGCGGATGCGGCCTACGATTCACTGATGGAGGCCCTGGTCGATGCCGACGAGGAGATCGGTCTCAAGTTCCTCGAGGAACAGGAAATCACGGTCGAGGACGTGAAGCGGGCGCTGCGCCGCGCCACCATCGCCAACAAGATCGTGCCCATCGTGGGCGGATCGGCCTTCAAGAACAAGGGCGTCCAGTATCTCATCGACGCGGTCGTTGATTACCTTCCGAGTCCCCTGGAAATTCCCCCGGCTGTCGGCATGAAGCCGGACGACGAGGGGGCCGCGGTCGAGGCCAGGACCAGCGACCAGGGCAAGTTCTGCGCGCTCGCTTTCAAGCTCTGGTCCGACAAGTTCGTCGGCAAGCTGGTCTTTATCCGGGTCTATTCCGGCACGGTCTCCAAGGGCGACCAGGTCATCAATTCCCGGACCGGAAAGAAAGAGCGCGTCGGTCGCCTCATCCAGATCCAGTCCGACCAGCACACCGACATCGATACCTGCTACGCCGGCGACATCGCGGCGATGGTGGGCGTCAAGAACGTCAAGACTGGCGACACCCTCCACGCGGACGGTTTCGACATCATGCTGGAGCCTCCGGCCTTCCCCGAGCCGGTCATTTCCATGGCGGTCGAGCCTCGCACCACGGTCGACCAGGAGAAGATGGCGAACGCACTCCAGCGCCTCGCCGACGAAGACCCCACCTTCGTGGTCAGCACCGACGAAGAAACGGGCCAGACCATCATCGCCGGCATGGGTGAGCTGCACCTGGAGGTGATCCAGGATCGCATGAAGCGCGAATACGGGGTCGAATCCGACGCCGGCAAGCCGCAGATCGCCTACCGCGAGACCATCACCGCGGAAGCCGACGGCGAGTTCAAGTTGGTGAAGCAGACCGGTGGCCGCGGGCAGTACGGGCACGTCATCCTGAAGGCGTTCCCCAACGAGCGCGGCAAAGGGCTGACCATCGACAACAAGGTCGTCGGCGGCTCCATTCCGCGGGAATACATCAACGCCTGTATCTCCGGGATCACCGAGGCCACCCACAATGGAGTCATCGCCGGGTATCCGGTGGTCGATCTGCACGTGGACCTGCTGGATGGTTCCTACCACGACGTCGATTCGAACGAGCAGTCGTTCAAGATGGCGGCCATTCTGGCGACCAAGGAAGCCTTCAAGAAGGCCAAGTCGGTCCTGCTCGAGCCCATCATGGCGGTCGAGGTGGCCACCCCGGATGAATACCAGGGCGACATCATCGGTGACCTGAATCGCCGGCGCGGCCGGATCGGTCAGATCGATACCCGAAACGGGCTCAGTATCGTGAAGTCCGAGGTGCCGCTGGCCGAGATGTTCGGCTACTCCACCGACATGCGCAGTCTTTCCAGCGGGCGTGCCAGCTTTTCCATGCAGCCGTCGCATTTCGAGCAGGTGCCCCAGAATATCGTCGATGAACTTGTCGAACAACGAGGCGGCTGAATCGAGCGGCGCGAAAGACCAGCAAACTTACCCGAACCGTTTTACCGAGGCGTTCAACCATGCAAAACACCAGTATCAGAATCCGGCTGCGAGCCTATGATCATCGACTTCTCGACAAGTCGACTCAGGACATCGTGGAAACCGCCAAGCGCACCGGCGCCAAGGTCGCCGGTCCCATTCCGCTGCCGACCCGGATCGAAAAATTCAGCGTGAACCGCTCGCCCCACGTGAACAAGAAGTCGGCCGAGCAGTTCGAGATCCGCACCCACAAGCGGCTTCTCGACATCGTCGACCCGACCGCGCACACGGTGGACGAGCTGAAGAAGCTCAACCTGCCCGCCGGTGTGGATATCACCATCAAGATCTAGGAGGCGACCGTAACACCACGGATTTCGCCAGTGACGTTAACGAACTGATTTCAAACAGGAGTTTCGGCCATGAGTATCGGATTGATTGGCAAGAAAGTCGGCATGACCCGCATTTTCACCGAGGATGGAGAAGCCATCGCGGTGACGGTCATCGACGTCAGCGACAACATCTTTCTGCAGAAGAAGACCCAGGAGAAGGACGGCTACTCGGCTGTCCAAGTGGGCTTCGACGACCAGAAGGAGGCACGCCTCAACCAGCCCGCCGCTGGTCATGTGAAGGCTCATGGCGGCACCCCCAAGCGGAGGGTGAGCGAGTTCCGACTGGAGAGCGACGATCAGCTTCCCGAGGTCGATCATCCCGGCCTGGAACTGTTCGAAGAGGGCCAGTGGATCGACGTCATCGGCACGTCCAAGGGCAAGGGCTTCCAGGGTGTCATGCGCCGCTACAACTTCAGCGGGCAGCACATGTCCCACGGTTCCATGATGCACCGCCGCCCCGGTGCCATCGCCGCCGGTTCGACTCCCGGGCGCGTCTTCAAGAACCAGAAGATGCCCGGCCGTCAAGGCAACGACCGTCGCACCGTGCAGAACCTCAAGATCGTGCAGAAGCGGGCCGAGGACAACGTGATCCTGGTCAGCGGAGCGGTCCCCGGTGCCAAGGGTGGCTACGTCATCATTCGCCCGGCCAAGAAGAAGGAAGGCCCGGCGCAGGATCTGAAAGCCA
Organism: Verrucomicrobiia bacterium; assembly: GCA_030432615.1. Taxonomy (GTDB): domain Bacteria; phylum Verrucomicrobiota; class Verrucomicrobiia; order Verrucomicrobiales; family DEV007; genus JAEUHH01. Next base: position 6,121 of record JAUIGT010000047.1, on the reverse strand, counting down.
AGGCCGGTGACAACGGCGGCGGTGAAGAGGCGGCCTCCGAGTGAGCGAGGATCGCCTGAGCGACATCGAAACGACTTTTTTCCCATTTCTCCCTTCGCGGACAACCCATTCAACCATTCGACAAGACCATGGCCGCTAAAGCTTTGACTCTGGACGACGCCAAAAAGGCGAACCTCGCGGTGATCGAGGACGATCGTGGTGCGCAGGCCGTGCACGACGTCGTCGTGGCGATGCACGCCAACCGCCGCACCGGTTCCGCCAACACCAAGACCCGCGGCGAAGTGGCCGCCACCGGCAAGAAGCCCTGGCGGCAGAAGGGCACCGGCCGTGCCCGTGCCGGCGGCAACGCTTCGCCGATCTGGCGTGGAGGCGGTGTCGTTTTCGGCCCCCGTCCCCGCGACTACTCCAAGAAGGTGAACAAGGCCACCCGCCGTCTCGCCTTCGCCAAGGCGTTGAGCGAGCGGATCAAGGACGGCGGTGTTTTCGTGGTGGACGGATTCTCCGTCTCCGATGGCAAGACCAAGTCCTACGTCGCCGAGATCCAGGGGAATACCGACGCCGCCAAGGTGCTCGTCATCGCCAACGAATTCGACGAGGCCACCAAGCGCGCCGCCCGCAACCACGCTTCTTCCCTCCTCATGACCGCGTCCGAAGTGAACACCGAGCACCTGCTCTACTTCAACGCGATCATCGTGGTCAAGGACGCGCTGGAAACCCTCGCGGCCCGCACCGGATCGAACTGAAGCCCGAGTCCGCGTCCGAACCAACGCCCCAATTCTTCTTCCGACTTCCCATCCACCGACCGACTGACGGAGCCATGAAAGACCTTTTCCAAGTCATCGACACCATCCAGCTGAGCGAAAAAGCCACGCTGCTGACCGAGCTGAACAACGAATACGTGTTCAAGGTCGATCGGCGCGCCAACAAGCTGGAGATCAAGCAGGCGGTCGAGAAGCTGTTCGGCAAGAAAGTCGAGAGCGTCCGCACCGCGAACTACCAGGGCAAGAAGAAGCGCGAGCGCCGCGCCGACTTCGGTCGCACCGCTCACTGGAAAAAAGCCTTTGTCCGCCTGGCCGAAGGCGAGTCCATCGACCTCGTCTGAGCACGGGCACCCGCCGACCTTCCCTGAGAAACTGACACGACCCAACCACTTCGAGTCATGCCGCTGAAAAAACACAAACCGGTTACCCCGTCGAGCCGCTACAAGTTGCTCCCCGACTTCGCGGAGATCACCAAGAGCAAGCCGGAGAAGAATCTCACCAGGCCGTTGAAGAAATCCGGCGGCCGGAACAATCGTGGGCGCATCACCTGCCGTCACCGTGGCGGCGGTCACAAGCGGAAATACCGCATGATCGACTTCAAGCGGGTGCGCCGTGACGACGCCGCCAAGGTGGTCGGCATCGAGTATGATCCCAACCGTTCGGCCCGCATCGCCCTGATCGAATACGGCGACGGCCAGAAGAGCTACATCATCGCTCCCCGGAAGCTCGAAGTCGGTGACAGCGTGATGGCCGGCGAAAAGGCTCCCGTGAAGCCGGGCAACGCCCTTCCGCTCTCCAAGATTCCCACCGGTTCCGTCATTCACAACGTCGAGCTGGTGCCGGGCCGCGGCGGCCAGATCGCGCGCAGTGCCGGCCAGAGCTGCATCCTTTCCAACCGGGAAGGCGAGTATGCGCTGGTGAAGTTGCCCTCCGGCGAGATCCGCAAGATCAACGTGAAGTGCTACGCCACCGTGGGCGTGGTCGGGAACTCCGATCACATGAACGTCCAGAGCGCCAAGGCCGGACGCACCCGCTGGAAGGGGATCCGCCCCACCGTGCGCGGGATGTGCATGAACCCCGTCGATCACCCGAACGGTGGTGGGGAAGGCAAGTCCAAGTCCGGTGGTGGTCGCCAGCACCTCAAGAGCCCGTGGGGTCATGCCAAGGGGCAGAAGACCCGCAAGAAATACAAGGGCAGCAACAAGTTCATCGTGCAGCGCCGCAACGCCAAGAAGCGCTGATCGATCACAACCGAACGACAGACCACCTCCGTCTTTTCACCTTTCGAAAACGCTGACAAGCCATGGCCCGATCCCTCAAAAAAGGACCTTACGTCGATCAGAAGCTGCTGCTGAAGATCGACACCCTGAACGAAGCCAACCAGAAGAAGCCGATCAAGACCTGGTCGCGCCGCTCGATGATCACCCCCGATTTCGTCGGTCACACCTTCCTGGTTCACAACGGCAAGGACTTCATCTCCGTGTTCGTGACCGAAAACATGGTCGGCCACAAGCTCGGCGAGTTTTCCCCCACCCGGAAGTTCATGGGCCACAGCGGCCACAACCCGAAGATCAAGGGCGGTTGATCGCCGGTCCCGGCCTTTCGCTCCCGTTTTCACTCTTTCCTCCAATCCTGCTGACTCACTGACATGACTCTCTCGGATCACGACAATCTGATGGCTGGCGCCCGGCTGATGCTGGTGGCGTTCGCCCTGTCGTGTCCGCTGGTCGGCGGTGCGCAGCAGGCGGACCCGAACGCCGCGGCGATCGAGGCCCAGGAGATGCGCACCGCGCTCGACGTTGCCCTGAAGCAGCTCGAGGAAGCCAATGGCAAGGTGGCGGCGCTCGGCGAAAGTCTCGCCGAATCCAACCGCGAAGCCGAGGAGATCCGCGCGGAATACGAGGAGTTGCTCCTCCGGATGGCCTCTTTCGGCGTGGACCTGATGAAGCCGGATCCCAAGAGTCTCGAGCAGCGTCTCCTCCAGGCGGTCCGCGATCGCGAGCAGGCCGAGGGCGAGAAACGGGAGCTGGCTCGCCAATTGGCCGAGCTGAGCGAGGCGGTCGTCGGCTACCTGCAGACCACGGTTTCCTCCGACGCCCGCGCCCAATCGCGGGTGGAGGGCGCGTTGGCCTCCGCCGACGCGGTTCTCGGCCAGGCGAATCGGAGCGGCGCGACGAGCAACGGCTCCTCCCGACCCCTCAACGAAGGCCGGGTCGTCAGCATCGATCAGGAAACGGGCCTCCTGGTCGTCAACGTCGGTCGCGACAGTGGAATCCGCATCGGCATGCCTCTCTCCGTGAAGCGCGACGGCAAGCCGGTCGTGCGGGCGCTGGTGGTCGATGTCCGGGACACGATTTCCGGCGCCCTCATCGAATCCTCCGAGGGGATCGGTGGTCCCCAGGTCGGTGATCTCATCGAGCCCCGTGCCGAAGCTCTCTGAAACAGAACTCATTTTTGTCTACACCTCCTTCCTTCCTTTAAAGCCATGGACGTTATTTCGACCTACAAATTCGCCCGGGTGTCCGCCCGCAAGGCTCGTGATGTCGCGCGGGAAATCCAGGGACTGCCTGTTTCGGATGCGCTGGACATCCTGACATTCACGCCCCGGAAAGCGGCCGAGCTGATCGGAAAGACGATGAAGGCGGCGATGGCCGACGCGGAAAACAATTTCGAGCTTTCCGTCGACACTTTGTTTGTCAAAGAGGCGACCATCGGCGAAGGTCCCACCTTCCGCCGTTACAAGCCGCGCGCTCGTGGTTCGGCCGCTCCGATCCGCAAGCGCACCAGCCACATTCGCATCGTGCTGAGCGACGAGGTGCCGGGCGCCGAAGCCGAGGAAGCCCCCAAGGCCGACGTGGTGGAAGAGCCGCAGGAGGAAAAGGCCGCGCCCAAGAAGAAGGCGGCCGCGAAGAAGAAGACCGCCACCAAGAAGGCGGCGGCCAAGAAGAAAGAGGCCGCCAAGGACGAGGAAGCGGCTGATTGAGAGAACATTTCGGGCGGCGTGAGCCGTGAAGAAGACGAATCAAGCGAACTAATTCAACGAGACTAGCAACATGGGTCAGAAAGTCCATCCCATCGGTTTCCGCCTGGCGGTCAGCAAAGACTGGCGCTCCAAGTGGTATGCCCCCGAATCCGACTTCGCCGATCAGCTCCACGGAGATCTGCGCATCCGCAAGTACCTCCGCGAGAAGCTCCAACTGGCGGCCATCTCCAAGGTGGTGATCGAGCGTGCCTGGAACAGCGTGCGCGTGACGCTGCATACCTCCCGGCCCGGTCTCGTCATCGGCCGCAAGGGTTCGGAGATCGAGCGGATGACCAACGACATCTCCAAGCTCTGTGACGGTTCTCAGGTCAAGATCGACATCTTCGAGATCAAGCAACCCGAACTCGACGCCCAGCTGGTGGCCGAGAACGTGGCCGTGCAGCTCGAGCGCCGAATTTCCTTCCGCCGCGCCATGAAGCGCGCCATCCAGACCGCGATGGACTTCGGCGCGGATGGCATCCGCCTTCGCTGCGGTGGTCGTCTCGGGGGTGCCGATATCGCCCGCGCCGAGGAATATCGCCAGGGCAAGGTGCCGCTCCAGACCCTGCGGGTGCCGATCGATTTCGGATTCGCCGAGGCCCGCACCACCTGGGGCGTGATCGGTGTGAAATGCTGGATCAACAAGCCGGAAGACGCCGGCCAGAATGCCAAGCCCCGTGGTGGTGGACGTGATCGTCGCGGTGGCGGAGGAGATCGTCGCGGTGGCGGAGGAGATCGCCGCGGCGGCGGTGGTGGTGGTCGCCGTTGATGGAGTCCGCAGTCATTCCTCGAGCGAGAGAAATACGAACCCTTCAAACCAACTTTAAGGAGATTTCGCCATGCCCTTGATGCCCAAACGAGTCAAGTTCCGCAAGACCCAGCGCGGTAGCCGCGCCGGGAATGCGCAGCGCGGAACGAAGGTGAGCTTCGGTGAGTTCGGCCTGCAGAGCCTCGGCCGCGGCTGGGTGACCAACCGCCAGATCGAAGCCTGCCGTATCGCGATCAACCGTCACCTCAAACGTAAGGGGAAGGTCTGGATCCGCGTGTTCCCCCACAAGCCGGTCACCGCCCGTCCCCCGGAAACCCGAATGGGTAAGGGCAAGGGCGCGCCCGAGCACTGGGTGGCCGTGGTTCGTCCCGGCACCATGCTCTTCGAGGTCGCCGGTGTCTCCGAAAGCGCCGCCAAGGACGCCATGCGCCGCGCCGCCAACAAGCTCGGTGTTCGCTGCCGCTTCGTGGTGCGCGACAATCACTGATTTCCCATCGAGAACGAGAACCATCCGTTTCCGATCCCCCCACTTTTTCCCGACTTCGTCGAGCCATGAAAATCAAAGAACTTCGCGAAATGAGCAACGAGGAGCTGGCGACCCGTCGCCGCGATCTCAAGGAAGAGATGCTGAATCTCCGCGTGCAGCAGGAGAGCGGTCAGCTGGAGAATCCGGCCCGCATTCGCGAGGCCCGTCGCGAGATCGCCCGCATCGAAACCCTGCTCTCCACCCGCCGCCTCGAAGCGGCCGCTTCCTGAGGGGGGATCGATCCCGCGGAAAAGACGGTTTTTGTGACACCAACCATTTGAAATTTTCGAAAGATGAGCGATACACCGACCCCAACCCCGGAAACTGCTGAACGCGGCCTTCGCAAGACCCGCATCGGAGTGGTGGTTTCCGACAAGATGGCCAAGACGATCGTCGTGGAAGAAGTGCGCCGGGTGCCCCACCCCCGCTTCAAGAAGATCGTGAAGCTGACCAAGAAGCTTTACGTCCACGACGAGAACGAGGAGGCCAAAGTCGGAGACAAGGTGATGGTGATGGAGACCCGGCCGCTCAGCAAGAGCAAGCGCTGGCGTCTCCTCAAGGTGCTCGCTCACTGAGCCTGCCAGGCAGCCGCCTTCCGAGGTTTACGACTACTTTTTCCGTTTCTTCCTTCCCCCCTCATTATCAACCACGATTCATTTCACGAGCCATGATTCAGATGGAATCTCAGCTTCAGGTCGCCGACAACACTGGCGCCCGCGTCGCCAAGATGATTGGCGTGATCGGCAAGCGCACGCGTTCGGCCGGCATCGGTGACGTCATCACGGCTCACATCCGTGAATCGATCCCCACCGCCAACGTAAAGAAGGGCGACGTAGTCCGCGCCGTGGTGGTGCGCACCGCTTCTCCCATCCGTCGGCCCGACGGTTCGGTGCTGCGGTTCGACCGCAACGCGATCGTCATCATCGACAAGGACAAGAATCCGCGCGGCACCCGTATCTTCGGCCCCGTGGCTCGCGAGCTTCGCGAGAAGAATTTCATGAAGATCGTTTCGCTCGCACCGGAGGTTCTCTAATTCCCGCCAT
>JAUIGT010000610.1 GCA_030432615.1 Verrucomicrobiia bacterium | reverse complement strand
ACTTGAAGTGATCGAATTTCTTGAAGGGAAAGGTCAGTTCCTCCTCGGCCATGAGGTGAAAGATCAGGACCTCGTGAAACTTGTAGCGGAAATGGTGGAGCGCGTTCTTGATGGCCTCGGCGTTGTCGAAGAGGTCGCTGATGATCACCACCAGCCCCCGCGACGGGATGCGCTCGGCGATCTCGTGGAAGGTGGCGGCGCAACGGGTGTCGTTGCCCGGTTCGGTCTTGAGGAGGTCGTCGAGGATCATCCGCACCTGGCTCGGCTTGGCGGCGGGCCGGAGATACTGGCGAATGGCGTCATCGAAGGTCACCAGGCCGACGGCGTCCTGCTGGCGGATGAAGAGATAGGCCAGCGAAGCGGCCAGGTGACGGGCGTAGTCGAACTTGCTCAACCGGTGTCCGTTCAGTTCGGCGGCCTCGTCGCCGGTGTAGCGCATCGACCCCGAGGCATCGACCAGCAGCGTGACCCGCATGTTGGTCTCCTCGATGTACTGCTTGATGTAGTAGCGGTCGCTTTTCCCGAAGACGCGCCAGTCGAGATCGCGGAGATCGTCGCCCGGCACGTACTGGCGATGCTCGGCGAACTCTACGGAGAAGCCCTTGTGCGGGCTGGCGTGGCGACCGGTCACGGTGCCTTCCTTCTTCGAGCGCGCCAGGAATTCCAGCCGACCGATCGTGTTGATCAGGTCGCGTGGCAGGAGTTCCGCGAAGGCGGCGTTGGAGGGAATGTCGGGCATCTGGTCCTGGGAAAGGCGATCTGCGATTCGAGATCTGCGATCGATCGGTCAATCGGGAATCGACAGGGTCGGCCAAGCGATCACGTATCGCGTTTCACCGATCGCGCATCGCGCCTCAGTCACACTTCCAGCTCCGCCTTGGGCTGGAACTGCTCGATGAGCATCGAGACCACATCGTCGCTGGAGACTCCGGCAGCTTCCGCGTTGAACGTGGTGATGATGCGATGGCGCAGCACCGGGTGAGCCACGGCGCGCACGTCGGCGGTGGTCGCGTGGAAACGAGCCTGGAGGATGGCCCGCGCCTTGGCCGCCAGGATCAGGTAGATCCCCGCCCGGGGTCCGGCACCCCAGCTGACGAGTTCCTTCACGAAATCGGGCGCGTCGTCCTCCTTCGGCCGCGAGGCGCGCGCCAGCTGGGCGGCGTATTCGACCACGTGATCGGCCACCGGGACGCGGCGAACGACTTCCTGGAGACGCAGCACCTTCTCGGCGGTGAGTTGCTTCTCGATCTTCGCCTTGTAGGTGCCGGACACGCGCTTGATGATCTGCACCTCCTCCTGGGCCGAGGGATAGTTGACCCGGATGTTGAACATGAAGCGGTCCAGCTGGGCTTCGGGCAGCGGATAGGTGCCCTCCTGCTCGATCGGGTTCTGCGTGGCCAGCACGAAGAACGGTTCCGGCAGCGGATAGGTCTCCTCGCCGATGGTGACGTGGTGCTCCTGCATCGCCTCGAGGAGCGCGGCCTGCGTCTTCGGCGGCGTCCGGTTGATTTCGTCGGCCAGGATCATGTTGGCGAAAATGGGGCCACGGACGAACTTGAAGATGCGTTTCCCGGTGGTGTGATCCTCCTCCAGCACCTCGGTCCCGGTGATGTCCGCCGGCATGAGATCGGGCGTGAACTGGATGCGCTTGAAGCTCAGGTCGAGCACGTCGGAGACGGTGGAAACCAGCAGCGTCTTGGCCAGTCCAGGCACCCCCACCAGCAGGGCGTGCGCCCGGCAGAAGATGGCCACCAGCAGCTGTTCGATAACGTCGTTCTGTCCCACGATGACCCGCTCCAACTGGGCGGTCATGTCTGCGTAGGCCTGTTTCAGTTCTTCGATGGTTTCCTTGTCGGAACCTGCCAATTCGGTTTCGGAGGGAGGGGCGTCGGTAGCCATGTTTCGTTGGATGAAGGGGAATGCGAGGCGGGCGGGCGCACCGATGAAAGGACCGGCGGCACGAGGGTTGAAACTACCAGCAGCCACTCGGCCGTGTCGAATCGTTTTCCTTGGCGTGAAAAGGTTTGCCCCGCGCCCGAGCCAGCGCCAAAAAAAGTGGCGCCCTCCGCGAGAAGGGCGCCACTCGAAAAAGTTCAGGCATCCAGTGCCCCGCTTACTTGGCGACGATCTGGTCGATTTCGCCGCGCTTGACTCCGGCCGGCGCATTGACATCGGCGAATTTCTCCCGCGCCTTGGCGACATCCTCCGTCGTCACGGCGGATGCGCTGTTGCCGTAGCTGTTGCGGAGATAGGTCAGGACCGCGGCGAGCTGCTCGTCACTGAGGCTGGCCCCGAGCGGCGCCATGATCCCCATGAAATCCATGCCTTCCTTCTGGATGCCTTTCAGGACCACCAGGATGGGTTTTTCGACGTTCTCCGCCAGCAACACTCCCGCCTGGTCGTCATCACCATGAAAGCTCGGGGCCATCTTGGCGGGTCCGACCTGCAGCCCCCTGCCGTCGGGACCGTGACAGGCAGCGCAGGTGGCGTAGGTGGACTTGCCCAGTTCCATGACCGCCGGGTCGATGCTGGCGCCGCCGTCGGCCGACGCCTGCTCCGCCGCGGCCGGGGCGGCCGCCGGAGCGTCTCCTCCCCCACCCGGCGCCGGAGCGGCCGGTTCTTCCGCCGGTTGAGCCGCGGCGATCTCGGCCTTGGCCTCTTCTTTCTCTTCCGGCGTATCGCCCATGCCGGCGATGAAAAACACGCCGAACAGGCCCAGCATGACCAGCAGGAAAGCCGGCACGCCGAGCATCAGGACGGAGTTCATCGCTTTCGCGATCGGCGATTCTTCGGTGGTGGTGGTTGCGTCGCTCATGTCGGGGAGGATTGAATCGTTGATACGGAAAAAGTCAAACTCGCATACTACCGTCGAGAGCGGCGAAAACCGCCCTCCCGATCTTGCCTTTGATTACGCCGGATTTGCGGAATCGGAAGCGCTTTTGCCCGCTCTTTTCAGGAAATTGCGAGTGACCTTGACCACGAGCAGAGCGGATACCGCCCCATAGATCAGGAGGAACACCGTTTCTGACCAACCGGCCCCCTCCAGATTGCCGGTCCATGCGCTCCGTTCGCCAAAGAGGATCACCAGGCCCAGCAACACCCCCGGAAGCATCAGGAGCCAGATCCCCACCAGCACGACCCAACTGCGGGGAGAATCGCCGGCCCTCCTCCAGACATATCCTTCCGCCAGGATCTGTTCGAACGGCAACATGCTGGCAACCGGATCAATGGGCGCCCCGCATTTCGGGCAGAACAGGACCTCGTCGCTTTCCACGATCTCCAGACAGCAGGGGCAAATCGGAGACGAATCGGAATCCGCTCGTTCGTACTCGACCGCGTCCATCTCGTTCATCAGAGCCGATTCTGCCCGAAAAGTTCGACTCGAGTCAACAGGGTAAGTTCCGCGACCCAACCCTCTCGGGTCGTCATTCGGGGACAATCCGAACGCAGATCATTTCCCGGTCGTTCTTCACGTAGACGCAACCATTCGCGAAGGCCGGCGGCGCCCACATCACCGCGCCGTTGGGGCGCTGGTTGAGCGGAGTGAGCGGCTCGATGATC
>JAUIGT010000609.1 GCA_030432615.1 Verrucomicrobiia bacterium | reverse complement strand
ACTGCATGCGGATGCCGAGAAAGACCTGGGCCAGGTTCTCCATCCGCTCCTTCTGGTCCTCGACCACGTTGTACCAGCGGACCGCGGGATTCTCGATGGCCTTGCCGCTGGCGACCACGAGTTCGCCGGCGAACTGGTCGAAGGGCTTGTTCTCGATCAGGCTGGTCCGGATCCAGGCGTGGAAGGCGTGGGAATCGCGCACCACCCAGTCGCGGCCGCGATCGACCTTGTTGCGGAGAATGCCCGCCCACTTGCCGGCGAAGTAGTCGGCGTAATCGGTGCTGTCGAGCAGTTCGTCGATCTTCTTCGCGCGTTTCCCGGGATCGGTGGAGGCGAGAAAGGTCCGGGTCTCCTCCAGCGTCGGCAGGCGCCCGGCGATGTCGAGAGTGACCCGGCGGAGGAAGCCGTTGTCATCGACTTCGGGCGAGGGCGGCAGTCCCATCAGGCTCAGCCGCCGGAAGATGTGCTCGTCGATGAAGTTCTTCGGCTCCGGCAATTCCTTCACCTCGCTGCCCAGCGGGATGGTGGCGGTGAAGGTGGCGATGTGTTCCTGGAATCGCACCAGTACCGCGGTGGTGCCCGGTTTGTCGCGAAAGGTGACGAGACCGTTCTCCCCGACCTCGGCCATCTCCGGCTGGTTGGCCTCGTAGCCCACCAGGCGGGTGAGGTCACGGGTGGTGCCATCGCTGAAATGCCCCGTGATCGAAAGCTGCTGGGTGCTGCCGGGACGGGTCACGACGCTCTTCGGAAAAATCTCGATGCGCTCCACGGTGGGATCGTTCTCGGGCCGGAACGGCATCCCCTTCTCGATCCAGGCGAGGATGGTCTGGTAGTCCGGCCCCGCCTTGTCGAGCCGGGCGCCGCCCTCGTGAGGAATGTCCCCGCTGGCCTTCATGAGGACGAGGCTGAACTCGGGCGCGCCCGGATTGATGCGCCGCCCGCGGCCGTGGGTCACGATCTGCTCGTAGTCGCTGTCCGGCTCGTAGCCGAGCAGGGAAAGGCGGAACCCGTTCTGGCCGGCGGCCTTGGCGTGGCAGGCGCCGGCGTTGCAGTGGTTGCGGGTGAAGACGGGCACGACGTCGTTGGGGAAACTGATGACCCGGGGCTCGTCGAAATTTTCCACCGAGATCGGCACGGAGGTGACCTCGCCCTCGCCGATCCGGGCGGTCAGGGTGGCGGCGCCGTCGCGCAACGGACGCAGCCAGCCGTCGGCGTCGATCTCGGCGACATCGGCAGGAGCGATCTCGTAGGTCACCTCGCGGGTGACATCGCGATCGCCCTCGGCCATGACCACCACCTGGGTCCGGTCATGGGCACCGGAGAGTTGCACCTGGTCGCCGCCGTTGCCGGCATGGATAATCAGCGGCTTCCCCTGGACGGCGGAAAGCGCCCCGAGGGAGAAGAGCAGCGCCGCCAGGGCGCCGCTTCGAATGGAGAAAGAGACAGGCAACATGGGAAAAACGTGGGAACGCGCGGGTTCGAATCCTCCTCAGGCGCGGGCGGCCAGTTCCTCGATCGGCTTGCCGAAGGGCAGGATCTGCACCGGCAGGCCCTCGAGGTTGCGGAGGTAGTGGTTGTAGTCGATGCCGAGGTGGCGATAGACCGTGGCCCAGAGATCGTTCGGGGTCATGACGCGCTCGACGGGATGTTCGCCCTTCGAATTCGTCGCCCCGATGACCTGGCCCATGTCGGCGCCGCCGCCGGAGACGAGGACGGACTGGGCCTTGGGCCAGTGGTCGCGTCCGGGCTGCATCACCTTCGACTTGTTGCCGCGCTGGGGATTGATCTTCGGGGTGTGCCCGAAATCGCTGGCCACTACGATCATGGTCTTCTCGTCCATGCCGCGGGCGTAGAGATCCTCGATCAGCGCCGTCAGCGCCTGGTCGTAGCGCGGGAGACGCCAGCGGCAGTCGGCGAAGATGTCGCAGTTCACCGCGTGCGAATCCCAGTTGGAGGCGCAGTTGACGGGGATGGCCTGGCCGGGCTGGGGATTTTCCCAGACCACGGTGACGAAGCGGCTGCCGGCCTCGACGAGGCGTCGCGCCATCAGGGCGCGCTGGCCGTAGGCGTGGTGACCGTAGCGATCGCGGGTGCGGTCGTCTTCCCGCGCCAGGTCGAAGGCGTCGCGAACCTGCTCGCTGGTGAGCATTTCCATGGCCTGCTGGTTGAAGGAATCCATCGCGCCCATCACGCCGCTCTTGTCGATCTCGCGGCGGAGCCGGTCCATGCCGTCGAGCATGGCGAGGCGGTCGTCGAGCCGGGTTTCCATCTCCTGCTTCACCCCGATGTTCTCGACCTTGAAATCCTCGGCGCTGGGATCGCCGGCGACGATGAACGGCGTGTTGGCGGCGCCCAGGTAGGCCGGCCCCATGGCGAAGGTGTCGATCCCCTGGCGGCCCTTGTCGACGGCCGCCACGCAGGTGGGCATGCCGGAGTCGCCGGTGGCGTCCTTGCCCAGCACCTCCTTCACGATGCTGGAAACGGCGGGAGCATCGTTGACCGTGCCCGTCGGAGTCTTCGGCGGCCGGCCGGTCATCATGCGCTTATGGGCCCCGCCGTGGTCGGCGAACTCGTGGTGGATCGAGCGGATGATGGAGAACTTGTCGGCGATCTTGGCGTGGAGCGGCAGCAGTTCGCAGACCTCGATGCCCTTGACGTTGGTCTTGATGGGCCGGAAGGCTCCGCGGTATTCCTGCGGCGCTTCCGGCTTCATGTCGTAGGTCTCCATGTGCGGCATTCCGCCCGGCAACCAGATGAAGATCACCGAGTGATCGTTCTTCACGTGGCTGGCGCCATCGGCGGCGGCCTGGGCCTCGTAGCGCAGCAGATCGCTGAGCCCGAGTCCGGCCACGCTGAAGCCCCCGAGCTGGAGGAAACTGCGACGGCGCATGGGCCCCGAGCAGAAGGAAGAGCGTCGATGGTTGGCGAGAGAGGTCATGTCATCCTCAATGTGGGGGAAAACCGCCCCCTTGTCGGCTCGCGGGATCGCGTGGGGCGTGAAACCGTAGCCAATCCGGCGCAAGGGCCTGACACACCGAAAGTGCGGGAGGTCAGTCTGCCCCGAATTAGGTTTCCTCGGCCGACCAGAACGGCGTAGAAAGGAGCCATGAATCGAAGGCGGACCGGTATCTACCTGGCGACAGCCTACCTGGTCTGGGCCTGGGCGGTGTGGAATCCGGTCCACAGCCGGATGGTCCAACTGGTGTTGGGGCTGTCGTTTTCGGCAATCGCGATCGGAGCTTTCTCCCTGTTTCCGAGATCCGTCCGAATGAAGTTGGTCGTCTCGACAGCCCTCGGAATCGGTTTGTTGGCGGGAGCGATCCTGTTTGTGAAAATCGCCCCAAATCGAGCCGCCCTGCGAGCGCATTTTGTTTCCGAGCTCGAACGACAGGAGGGCCGAGACTATGTCTGGGGCGGCGAGGGATGGGCCGGGGTCGATTGTTCGGGATTACCTCGACGGGCTTTTCGGCTGGCTTGCCTGCATCAAGGACTCGGAGAACTCAACCCTTACCTCTGGAGACTCGCGATCGAGAACTGGTTGTTCGATGCCAGCGCTGAGGCCATGAAGGAG
>JAUIGT010000608.1 GCA_030432615.1 Verrucomicrobiia bacterium | reverse complement strand
CCCCATCTACGCCGACGGAAAGCTTTTCTTCTTCAGCCTGGACGGCCAAACCACCATCCTCGAGCCCGGCCGCGAGTTCAAAGTCCTGGCGACGAACAGTCTGGCCACCGAAGCCCCCCTCGACGATCCCCGCCGCGGCCCCGGCTTCATGGCCTCCCCGGCGGTGGTGGGAGACGCGCTCATTCTCCGCACCCGGCACCATCTCTATCGGATCGAGGGGGAGTAGACTTCCTCCTCCGCGACTGATATTTTCTCGCCTCCATGCCTGCCTCCCCTCGTTTCCTGCTCGCCCTCGCCTTGGTCACGACCACCCTCTCCGCCCGGGCCGAAAACTGGCCCCACTGGCGGGGAGACCATGGCAACGGAATCTCCCTCACCGCTCAGCCGCCCACTGAGTGGAGTAACACGAAGAACGTGAAGTGGAAGGTCGCCGTTCCGGGACTGGGTTCGAGTTCGCCGGTGATTTGGGGCGACCAGGTATTCGTGACCTCCGCAGTCGGCAGCAGCGAACTCGCATTCAAGCTATTCTGCTTCGATCGGGAAACCGGCGAACTACGCTGGGAACGAACCGCGGTGACGGCGAAGCCTCACGAAGGCACTCACAGCACGAATGGTTTCGCCTCGGCATCGCCCTGCACCGACGGCGAGCATGTCTACACCCACTTCGGTTCGCGCGGGCTCCATTGCTACACCATGGACGGGGAACTGAAATGGAGCCGGGACTTCGGTGACATGGCGACCCGGAACACCTTCGGGGAAGGCAGTTCCCCCACCCTGGCCGGAGACAAGATCCTGGTGCCATGGGATCACGAGGGACCCTCCGCCCTCTTCGCGCTCGACAAGCACACCGGCGAGATCCGCTGGAAAGCGGACCGCGACGAACCGACCAACTGGGCGACGCCCCTGGTCATCGAGGTGAACGGAAAACGGCAGGTCATCATGAACGGTGAAAACCATGCCGCCGCCTACGATCTCGAGACCGGCGAGGAGATCTGGCGCTGCGGCGGCCAGACCCAGCGTCCGGTGGCATCGCCCGTCTTCGCGGACGGGATCGTCTACATCGGAAGCGGATTCCGCGGATCCTTTCTCGGAGCCTTCCGACCCGATGGCCAAGGAGACATCGAGGGAAGCGCCAAGGTGGTCTGGACCGTGGATCGCGACACGCCCGACATCGCCTCGCTCCTTCTCTCCGACGGACGCCTCTATTTCCACAAGGCGAAGACGGGCATCCTCAGTTGCTTCGATGCCGCCACCGGAAAGCCGCATTTCGGTCCCGAACGCATCCCGGGGGTCAACAACGTCTACGCCTCCCCGATCGCGGCCGGTGGCCATGTCTACCTGACGGATCGCAGCGGAACCACGACGGTGATCAAGGACGCCAATCAGCTCGAAGTCGTCGCCACCAACTCGGTCGGCGAAACCGTGGATGCCACGCCGGCGCCGGTCGATGACGAACTCTTCATTCGCGGAGAGAAGCACCTTTTCTGCATCTCCGAGTAGCTCTTGGTCCCCAGGGCCAGAGGCGAAATTTGCTTGAGGGAGGCGGAATGGCGGATAGCCTCGATTCACGGCCCTACAGGCAGATGATTCCAACCACGAAACTTCGCTGATCGACTCCGGTTCGGGAATCGTTTCGGCTTGGGGTCAGGGATGCACGGCAACGGTCGTCGGTTGCCTCCCGATTTCTTCCCGGTTCCGGCTGGGTGTTTTTGAGTTGTCGATCGACACAATATTTCTTTCCGAACGATGAGTGGAGACGTGATTCTGCAGGTGGATGGCCTGGTGAAACGGTTGGGCGGGAAGCCCGTCGTCAACGAGGTGGGGTTTTCCTGTGCGGCGGGCGAGGTCGTCGGATTGCTGGGGCCGAACGGAGCCGGCAAGACGACCACGCTGCGCATGTGCTACGGATTTCTCGAACCCGATGCGGGAACGGTGCGGATCGGGAACTGTGACATCCGGAAGGACAACGAACCGGCGAGCCGGGCTCTCGGGGTCTGCACGCAGGACGAGACCTTCGACGGGGATTTCACGGTGCGGGGAAACCTGCTCCAGGGCTGTCGCTACTATCGACCGATGATCGAGAACCGGAACGAACGCGTCGATGAAGTGCTCGAGATGTTCGGGCTCACCGAGTATGCCGACGCGAAACCGGAGACCCTGTCCGGCGGCTACCGGCGGCGGCTCATGATCGCTCGGGCGGTGGTGCACCGCCCGCAGGTGGTGTTTCTCGACGAGCCGACCACGGGGCTGGATCCGGAGGCCAGGATCCTGGTCTGGGAGCTGGTGGATAACCTGCGGGCGCAGGGAATGGCGGTGGTGCTGACGACGCACTACATGGATGAAGCCGAACGCCTATCGGACCGGTTGATCCTTCTCAAGGGAGGGAAGATCCGGGCCACGGGAACCACGGAGTCCCTGCTCGGTGACGTGGTCGGGGAACACATGGTGGTGGTCTCGCGCACGGGACCGAATCTGGACGGGGTGGAGATCTGGTTCGAGGAAAAAGGCGGGAAACATTCCGTCATCCTGACAGACTGGCATGTTCCCATGGGAAGCGCCGACCTGGCGGAGTTCGCGGGGATGTTTCCGCACCTGCGCTACGAGGTCCGCCCGCCGACGCTGGACGATCTTTTCCTCACTCTGGCGAAGGAGGAGGCGCCATGAGGGGCGCGCATCATTACACTCCGCTGGTCCACTGGCAGAGTTGGGCGGTGGCGGCGCGGCATCTTCGGGTCCTGCTGCTGAACTGGCACACGGCCCTCGTCCCCCCGATCGCCGAACCGGTGGTGCTGTTGCTGGCCTTCGGGGTCGGGTTGGGAAGCCAGATGGAGAATTTCACCTGGAACGGGAAACCGATCAGCTACCTCGCCTACCTGGCGCCGGGCATCCTGGCCTACACCTCGTTCATGATGGCGTTCTTCCAGTCGCTGTTTTCGGCCTTCATGCGAATGCACTACCAGCGGACCTGGGAGGGGCAACTGACGACGCAGATCCGGCTGGAGCACGTGATCTGGGGTGAGGCGGTCTGGGCCGCGAGCCTGGCGACTTTCTACGTGGTGACGATGTGTTTCGTCCTCATCGGATTCGGCCTCGGCGGAATGCTGGCGCTCCAGTGGGCCTGGATGCCGGTGGCGGTTCCGGTGCTGTTCCTGGGGTCGCTGGCCTTCGCCTTCGTGGGATTGTATTTCACGGCGACGCTACCGAGCATGGATCACATGGGGCTGCCGTTTTTCCTCGTCATCATGCCCATCGGGTTCGCGAGTGGGACCTACTTTCCGCTTCCCGACCTCCGCTGGCTGCACTGGCTCGCGGAGGTCAATCCCTTGTATCACCTGGCGGAAGGCGTGCGACTCCTTCTGATCGAGGGAGACTTCACCAGTCACCTGCCGAAGGCGATGTTGGCTTGCCTGGGAATGCTGCTGGTGCTGGTTCCGATCGTGCGGCGGAAGCTGCGCAGGAGAATGTTCGGGGACGATTGATTGGCTTCCCTCTCGCACCGGATCGAAATAGGCGTGGCCGGGGTCTGCGCGCAGATGAATCACCTCATACCAAGCCCAAGAAATCACCTGACGATT
>JAUIGT010000607.1 GCA_030432615.1 Verrucomicrobiia bacterium | reverse complement strand
CGCTCGCAGAGTTGGGCCTCCTCTTCGCCGCGACCGGAGAGGAGAACGATCCGCTCGACGCCCTGCGCCTTGGCGACCGTCAGCAGGGCGCGGATGTGATCCGACGCCCCGGGGACGGAGAGGTCGGGATGGTAGGTGACGTAGAGCGCCTTGACGCCCGTGAGCACCTCGTTCCAGTTTCCGTCATCGTTCCAATCGAAACTCGGGCTGGCGGACCGGGACGCACTGCGGACGTCGTGCCCGAGAGCCTCGAGCCGGCCCATGACGCGGCGACCGGTTTTGCCACCGCCTCCGATCACGAGGAACGGTGCGGCAGTGGTTTTACGATTCTGGGTGGGTTGGGATAGGATGTTTGTTTTCATCGTCCCCACCCTGACCGATGCCGTTTCGATCCGCTATGGCAGGGGCTCCAAGAGAATTGATCATTCGTCCAAAAGGGGCATCTTTTCCCATGTCGGAGCATCCCATGGCAAACTCCACCGAGGAGGCCTTCCGGTCCGTCGACCCGCTCGGGGAGGCTCTGCATGCGCTGCGATTGAGTGGTGCGTTCTTCTGTCGTTCGGAACTGGGTGCGCCCTGGGGAATCGAACTTCCACCGATGCCTGACAGCTTGATGTTCCACATCGTGACCGAAGGATCGGCGTGGATCACTTTCAAGAATGGCGAACCCTTGCCGATGGAAGCCGGTGATTTCGTCCTCCTGCCACAGGGCCGCGGCCACGCGATTGTCGATACGCCGGGAAGGCACGCGATCAATCTCTACGACTATGATCGTCCCCTCCTGAGCCCTCGCTACGAGCTCCTCGAAATCGACAATGGAGGAGACCGGTCCAGCCTGATCTGCGGTGTCGCGTCGGTCAAGGACCCGGCCGCCCGGAGGATGATCAGCCTCCTTCCCAGGATGATCCCGATGCAGGCGACCACCCCTGGCAATGAGTGGCTTCGAGGATCGGTCCAGGTGCTGATGCAGGAAGCCCGCAGCCTTGGCCCCGGCGGCGATGCCGTCATCACCCGCTTCTCCGATATTCTCGTCGTGCAGGCGATTCGTCACTGGCTGCAAACCGATTCGAATGCCCAAACCGGTTGGCTCGGTGCGCTGCAGGATCCGCAGGTCGGGCGCGCGCTCGCCCTGATCCATCGCGATCCGACCCACCCCTGGACCGTGGAATCCCTCGCCGAAGCGGTCGGGGTTTCGCGCTCCGGCCTGGCGGCCCGTTTTGCCGACCTCGTCGGGGAAACGCCCATGACCTACCTGCGCCAATGGCGCTTCGAAGTCGCCCGCAACTGGCTGCGTGATACCGACCAGACGCAGGCCGAGATCGCGGAGCAACTGGGGTATGAGAGCGAGGCGAGTTTTTCCCGCGCGTTCAAGAAGGCGACCGGGCAGACCCCCGGGAGCGTGCGGCGGGAGGCGGCGGCGAATGGAATCTAGGTGCTGCTCCTTGCTGGCGGAATGGTATGACTCCTATTTCCGGGTGAGTTTCACGCCAAGGATATCCTCGATGTAGCGTTCGACATACTCCGGCAGGCCCTCGGCCTTTGCCATCCGGTCGAAACATTGGCTGAGAGCGGAATCCGGGTCGCCGGTGAGATGCACGATTCGCCAGGTGTTGTGCGGAGTTTCCTCAGTACCGCTGACGCCGTGTTCGACATGGAAAAGTGGCTGCTCCGTGGAAGCGATGATGGTATTCCCCTCGGCATCTTCGACTTCGGGCAGGCCGATGAAAGTGACTTTCTGTTCCCTGTGGTTCAGGTAGCAGGCTTCGATCACGGTGGCGTAACTCTCCGGCTGCAACCATTGCCGCTGCTCGGAAACCCGGATGAAAGCTTCATCGCCATTCGCTAGTTCGTGCCGCCCCCAGCTCCGGGCGGTCCCCGGTCGAATCACCCTGGTGATGAAGAGATCGGGACGAGCGGCCTTTCGCACTTCCGTGTCCCAGAGTTGGGTTCGGGTCAGTGACAGGTTTGAAGTGCCGGCGTATTCTCCCGCAAGAACCTGATTCACACCGACCGGTGGCAGCTCGATAGCCGTGTTTCCCGGATCCACCCATGCGGCATTGAAGAGGTCTTCATGGTTGTTTTGAATCATGGCCCTACCCTAGCATAGATCCTTCGCAAACCGATCTTGCCATCGATCCCGCAAGTCATGTTGCGGCAACCTTCCGAGAACCTTGCACAAGCGAACGCGAGCAGCCAGTCTCTGTATCTCGATGGGATTCTCCTTCCAAGCCACCACCGTCTCGCGATTCTTTCGCGCCTTGTCTTGTCTCTGCTTCGGCGCCGTCGCCTTCCTTGCGGTCTCCGCTGCGGCGATCGAGCCGGAGACGACTTCCACCGAACCGGCTCCGCTGAAAGAAGGCATCCTCCTGTTTGAAGATCGATCCTACCAACTCGCGACCGTCCCCGAACACCTGGCGGGCTACCGATTGATCCGAACGAGCATCGAGGGCGGCGAGATCGTGTGTCGCGAGGGAGGCACGCTGCTCGCCCTGTCTCCCTTGTCCGAGAGTTCCGCCTTCGGACAGGAGCAATTGCTCGATCGGCAGGGGTTCGAGCGGACCGGTGCCCCTGTCTTCCGCCTCTGGAAAAATCAGCCCGGCGAGGTCGCGACGTTCCGCAGGTCCGTGAAACCCGGAGATCGGTTCCGTTTTCGGAAGCTGGTCGTTTTCCTCACCGGGGAGGGCGCCCGATTCGAACGGCCCGAGGCCGAACCGCCGCGTCCCTGGACGGAAAACGAGGGAGAGGAACTCTACAACGGCATCGTTCTTCCCCGGCAGTGGCCGCCTTCCCACCTCAGTCCCGCTTCGGACGAACCGATGCCGGTTCCCTACCTCGACCACCCTCCGGAAGTGATTCCCATCGACGTGGGACGGCAGCTTTTCGTCGACGATTTTCTCATCGAGGAAACCGACCTCGAGCGCCGCTTCCATCGCCCGGAGAAGCACCCGTCCAATCCGGTGTTTCGCGCCGAAACTCCCACGGAAATCGACGGCAACGGAGTCGTCTATCTCGGCCAGGGCGGCGTTTTCCACGATCCCTCCGAGTCTCACTACAAGCTGTTCTACACCGCCGGTTGGCGCGGGCCGCTCGCGCTCGCCACCAGTCGCGATTTGTTGGAATGGACCCGACCGGACCTCGGCCTCTACCAGGAAAACTGGCTCCTTCCGCCCGGTCTCCGTTGGGCGGACAGCGGAAGCCTGACGGCCGGAAGCGACAACGCGGTGTGGTTCGACGCCGCCGCGCAGGATCCCATGCATCGAATCCGGTATCTCACCTGCTGGACCCACGTGCCCGCAGACCAGCGCCCGCCCGGATTCACGCACTCCCTCCAGACTTCCGACGGGAAGCAATGGTCCCCGCCGGTTCCCACGACCAGAGCCGCCGACTACGGTTCCTTTTTCTACAATCCGTTTCGCAAGAAATGGGTCCAGAGCATCAAGCAGAACAGTCCCCGGGGGCGCTGTCGCTACTACCGGGAGACCGATGAATTTCTCGAAGGCACGGACTACGACGAAGCCGTCTACTGGACCAACGCGGACCGTCTCGACCTGCCCGAACCAACCGCCACCTATCCCGGCGAACCACAGCCTCC
>JAUIGT010000606.1 GCA_030432615.1 Verrucomicrobiia bacterium | reverse complement strand
CGGCGGCGGCCATTCCCTCGTAGTCGGAAACCACGGCGTCGAGTTTCTCGATGGATCGCTCGCCGGCCGCGGTGGAGAACGCCTGGGCGGCCTCGCTGCGCTTCTGGCGGTTCAGCTCCCGCACCACCAGCGTTCCGCAGATGGCCAACACCGCCACCGCGGCCACCAGCATGACGACGTTGCGGTGACGATCCAGCAGTTCGATCGCCTGGTTGCCGGCTTCTCCCGGGACCGGGATGGTGTCCGGCTGGATGGGAGCGTTCGGGTCGGGCTTGGGTTTGTTGGCCATGTCGGGTGGGGGAGGTATCGAGGGCTTGCCGGCTACACCGGGGGAGCGGGATGGATAATCCGTCTTGGGACGCCATGCAAGCTCCGGATACGCTCCCGGAGCCGTTGGACAGGTGCGGATCTCAGGCGCCACCGAGGGCCGCGCGGGCCTCGTCGGCCAGCGGGGTGCTGAGGTAGCGTTCCCCGGTGGAGCAGCCGATGGTGACGATGAGCTTGCCGGCGTTCTCCGGGCGCTTGGCGATCTCGATGGCCGCGCAGACGTTGGCGCCGGTGCTGATACCGCCGAGGATGCCTTCCTCCTTGGCCAGGCGTCGGGCCATGGCGAAGGCGTCGTCGTTGCTCACCTTCACGCACTCGGCGATCTGGGAGTCGCCGCTCTCGGGATTCTTCAGGTGCAGGTTGTCGGGGACGAAACCGGCGCCGGTGCCCTGGATCTTGTGGGGGCCGGGCTTGATTTCCTCGCCGGCGAGGGTCTGGGAAATGACCGGGGAATCCTCGGGTTCCACGGTGATGACCTCGATGCCGGGCTTCTTCGCCTTGAGCGCTTCGACGCACCCCGTGGCGGTGCCGCCGGTGCCGACCGCGGCGACCACGATATCCACGGCGCCATCGGTATCGGCCCAGATCTCTTCGGCGGTCGTCTTGCGGTGAATGGCGGGATTGGCGGGATTGGAAAACTGTTGGGGAATCCAGCTGTTCGGGGTCGCGGCGGCCAGTTCCTCGGCCTTGGCGATCGCGCCCTTCATGCCCTTGGCGCCCTCGGTCAGCACCAGTTCGGCGCCGAGCAGTGCCAGCAGCGTGCGTCGCTCCAGGCTCATCGTCTCCGGCATGGTGAGGATGAGGCGATACCCGCGCGACGCGCAGACGAACGCCAGGGCGATGCCGGTGTTGCCGCTGGTCGGCTCGATGATGACGGTGTCGCCGTTGATGAGACCCGCTTCCTCGGCGGCTTCGATCATGGCCATGCCGATACGATCCTTCACCGATCCGAGCGGATTGAAGAATTCGCACTTGAGGGCGATGGTGGCATCGACGCCTTCGGTCACCTTGTTGAGCTTCACGAGCGGGGTGTTGCCGACCGTTTCGACGATGTTGTTGTAGATTTTTCCGTGGGCCATGGCTGGGACTTGATTGGGGTTTCCGGCCACCATCTGTAAGGTGTGGCCGGTGAGAAACTTCAAAGAAAAGGGTATAAGCCACATCGAAAACGACCGCAAAGCCATTTTGGGGTGGATTTTTCCCGCAATTCGCGGTGAAAACAGACTTGCGCCTTGCATTTCGTTCACCTAGCGATAGCGGAAGATCCAATCCAGCCAGCCAACGCAACCGCTCCCTCATCATGTCCGATCTCCTCACCGATGACGAAATCACCAGTCGCATGAAAAAGGTTCCCGAATGGGAACTGGAAGGGGACGCGATTGCCCGCTCGGTCGAATTCGACGATTTCATGGAAGGCATCGACTTCGTGAACGGAGTCGCCGAAATCGCCGAGGAGGCCCAGCACCACCCGGACATCGACATCCGCTGGTGCACCATCAACCTGAAGCTCACCACCCACGACCAGGGTGGCCTCACCGACGCCGACTTCGAGCTGGCGCAGCGGATCGACAACCTGCTGGACTGAGGGAGCCGCGCGACGAACGACGGTCGCTCGCTCCCCGGCCTTCGATTCGACTCACAGGGCCGCCTTGGCCCGCATCGCTCTCCGCCGACGCCGGATGGCGGCGAAGATGCCGTCGAGCGAGAATTTGCCCGGCCCGCTCAGGACGAGTACCGCGGCGATCCCGAGGAAGAGGACGTAGGTCTGTGCCGTCAGCCATTCGGAGAACGGCAGGCCGGTGATGAAGAAAAACAGGAGCGCCAGCAGGCTGAGGGCGGCATTGATCCGGGTCAGGAATCCGAGCGCGATCCCGAGGATGGCCGCCAGCAGCAGGAAGATCAGGGTCGCGGACACCACCGGTGGCTGGGGCAGTCCGAGTTCGGCGATGGCGTTGGAAAGGGGCCACGCCTCCTCGTGCCAGACGAAGGCCCACGCCCGCCGGGCCTGTTCCACGAGTTGGTAGTAGGCCAGGGGAAAGACGATCACCAGCCGCAGCAGGAGCAGGTAGAAATCGGGCAATCCGATCCGTCCGCCGGGCGCGGGTGGGGTCTCGGGGGTGAGGTCGGACTTCAGGAGTGCCATGGCGGTTCCGTTGGCGAAGGGAAAGCGAAACACGATCCCCGGCAGTGACGCAACGGAAATCACGGGGATTCACGCAAGCAAGTGCCCCCGGAATCATCGCGGCGAGATTTTCTCCGGCTGTTCAAGTTCAGTCGAGGCGTTATGTTCCCGCGATGGGAAACGGTCCAGACGACTTGTTGGCATCGGAGCGATTCCGGGTGGTGCCGGTCTCGGGCCTGGTGGTGACGAACTACGTCTTGGTCGATTCGCGGGAACGGCGGGCGGTGCTGGTCGATGGAGGATTCCTCGGAAACGCGGTGGGCAGAACCGAGGCGGCCCTGGCCGATCAGGGACTTCGCTTCACGGACGTGGAAGCCATCCTGTTGACGCACGGGCACCTGGATCACACGCGAAACCTGGCGCGATTGAAGCGGGAAACCGGCGCCCCGATTCACGCGCCGGCCACGGATCGCGCGCACGTCGAGGGAAGGTATCCCTACCGTGGACTGGCTCGTGTCTGCGGTTGGTTGGAGGCCATCGGGCGCCGGCTTTTGCGCTACGAGGTTCCGGAGATCGACCACTGGTTCGTTCCCGGTGAGCGCTTGCCGTTCTGGGGAGGCCTCGAAGTGATCGGATTGCCCGGCCATACCCTGGGCCACTGTGGTTTCTACTCGCCGGGGAATCGCCTGCTCTTGGCCGGTGACCTGTTCTCGAATTTTCTCGGCTTCGCCAAGCTGCCACCGCCTTGGTTCAACGTGGATGGCGGGATGATTCGGGAGAGCATCCGGGAGGCGGACCAGCGGACTCCAGCCGATGGGGGCGTCCTGCTCAACCATCCGCGGGACGCTTCGCCCGCCTGGCATCGCGAGGACCTGGCGCGACTGGCGGAGCGTTTTCGACGGGCCGCCGAGACTCCCCCGGGCCGGTGAAGGAGAACGACCATCGATGATGGTTCAGTCCGCAATCTTGATTTCCCGCACCGTTTCCGGCCGCTGCTCGGCGACGATATCGCGTGCCTGGTAGTCGATCATGAGCGCTTCGAGATGCTGGTAGAGCGAATCGACGTGACTCTCTTCCTCGACGCGGTATTCCACCATGTGGGCGTGGGTGGTTTGCGGAAAGACCTTCACCGGGCGGTCGAATTCCTCCCCGGTCGTTCC
>JAUIGT010000605.1 GCA_030432615.1 Verrucomicrobiia bacterium | reverse complement strand
AAAGCACCGAGAAGTCCGGCATCCTCAGCGATACGCCCGAGTTGACCACCATCCGCATTGCCACGATTCCGGAGCGGCTCATGTACGATGTGAAGGAACTCCAGGTGAAGGCCGGGAAGAAGGTGCGCCTGACCTTCGCCAATCCCGACTTCATGCCCCACAACATCCTCCTGGTGAAGCCCGGCAAGTCCGAGCCGGTGGCCATGGCCGCGATCGCCCTGGGGGCCAAGGGATTCGAGTTGGGATTCATCCCCGAGAGCGAGGACATCCTCTGGCACAGCAAGCTGCTCGACCACGGGCAGGAGGAAGTCATCGAGTTCACCGCGCCGAGTTCGCCTGGCGACTATCCCTACCTCTGCTCCTTTCCCGGACATCACCTCATCATGCGCGGGGTGATGAAGGTGAAATGACGGCTTCGAGCGAGTGACTTGGAATGAAACTCCTTCCCCTCACGCTGGCGGTCGCGATCCTCGCCGGATCGACGGGGATCGCCTCCGATGTCGAGCTGACCGAGACGCTCTCCTTGCCGGAATGCCACAGTATCGGCTGGGTGCGCGCCAAGCTTCGGCCGCAGGAGAAGGGCACTTGGAACGGCGTGCTCGACGAGGCCAAGTGGGGAACCCCTTCGCCGCAGCAGGCGGTCTCCCGGAACTGGGACTGGAAGATCACCGAGGAACAGTGGCGGAAGGCGGTCGAGGAAAATGGGGAGGGCAAGCGCGAGGACGTGCGGTTCGATCTCTGGATCCCAGGCGAGAGCGGGGTCGCGAAAGGGATCGTGGTCATGTCCGGTCACGGGAGCGGGGAGACTCTCTTCGTTCATCCCGACTTGCGGGCTCTCGCTCGTGAACTGGATCTCGCCCTCTTCAAGTTCGTCGGCAATCCCATGCAGCGTGGCTTCTGGCCGAAGTCGCTCCTCTACGAGCGACTGGAGGCGTTCGGCGAGCGGAGCGGTCGCCCCGAACTCGAACACGCGCCGCTTTTTCTCTACGGCCACTCCAACGGCACCGGTTTCTCCGCGGTCTTTCCCGCTACCGAGGGCGATCGCGTCTGGGCCTGGGTCTCGATGCGGCCGGGGATCACCTTCCAGGTCTACCAGCCGGGCGCGGCCAGGGTGCCGGGACTCGTCATCTTCGGGGAGGAAGATCATTTCCTGGCGCGGCCGTCGGTCGCGGAAAACCTCGCCGTGGTTTCCTTGATGCGGAAACAGCATGATGCCCTCTGGAATTTCGCGGTCGAGCCGAAGACCGGCCATGGCCCCGGGGCGAAGACCTGGCCGCTGGTTTTCTCGTTTCTCCGCCACAGCTTCAAGGCGCGCGTGTCGGCGGATACCGATCCGCGCGAGGGGCCGGTCCAACTGAATGAACTCTCGGTCGCGGACGGTTTCCTCGGTGAAAACTGGGATTCGGAAAAGGGCGGCTACCAGCGGCTTCTCGTCGCGCCATTCGCAGAGTTCGAGGGCGAGAGAGCGACGGCCTCCTGGCTGATCAACGCCGCCTACGCAGACGATTGGCGATCGTTCCAGGCAAGAGGTGAGGTGCCTGCGGAATCGGAGTGACACCGGCGCCAATCCGTGGAGCCGCTCGGCTTGCTTCCGCATGGAAACGGGGGTTTGCTGGCCCGTCCGAGTCCTGTCTTTCCCGATCGATATCGATTCCCTCTCCCATGAAAAAAGTCCCCCTCTTCTTCCTGGTTCTCCTGGCGACGGCGTTCGCCGGAATGGCCGGAACTTCCCACGCCGAAACCGATGCCCGCCTCCATTCCGACGGCAAGGGCTGGCGTCTCGACCAGGCGAGAATCGAGGATGGATCGCGACCACGCGTGCTCCTGATCGGCGACTCGATCCTCAATGGCTACTATCGGAAGGTCGTCGAGGCGCTCGACGGCAAGGCCTACGTCGATGCCTGGGTGAATCCCTACCACCAGTCCGAGCACGTCAATCGCCTGCTGGCCGAGGTGCTCGACCACGGTCCCTACGATGTCGTGGTCTTCAACCTGGGACTGCACGGCTGGCAGGAAGGGCGCATCAAGGAAGGAACCTTCGAACCCCTGACGAAGGGCTACGTGGAAGTGCTGAAATCGAAACTGCCGAAGGCGAAGCTCTTCTGGGCCAGCAGCACCCCGGTGACCGTGAAGGGCGAGCCGACCGAACTCAATCCCGAGATCAACCCGATCATCGTGGAGCACAACCGCATGGCGGCGATGGTGATGGAGGAAATGGGCGTTCCCGTTCTCGACTACTACGGACTCCTGGTCGACAAGCGGGAACTGGCCCGCGGCGACCAGTTTCACTGGAACGGACCGGCCTACGAACTTCTCGCCAAGCTCGCCACCGAGTCGATCCTGAAATCCCTGTCCCTCGACACGCCATGATTCCCGGTAGCCGCCGCCGTCACCGTCTCGTCCCGTTGGCCGTCCTCGCCGTCCTGCTGTCGTTCGCCGGGGCGAGGGCCGGGGAGCGGCCCAACCTCATCTTCCTCTTCACCGACGATCAGCGGGACGACACCTTCGGGGCGATGGGGCATCCTTTCGTGAAGACGCCGAATATCGACGGCCTCCTCGCGGATTCGGTCCGCTTCACCAACACCTACACGGCCGAACCGGTCTGTGCGCCGAGTCGGGTCTCGGTCTTCACCGGGATGCACGAACGCGTGCACGGCATTGGTTTCACCTCCGCCTACCAGATGACCGAGGCGCAATGGGAACGGAGCTACCCGGCCCTGTTGCGAAAGGCGGGCTACCACACCGGCTTCGTCGGGAAGATCGGGATCGAGTACTACACCTTCCGGGGGAACGCTTCGGAGAAATTCGACTACTGGTGGGGTCACGATGGCTGGACCCGCTTTCTCCCCAAGGACACCAACTCCGCCAGCACCAAGCCCTATCACCGAGCCGAGAACGATGTGATCACCGCGATCATGGGCGAGGCGATGGCGGAATTCCTCGAGCAGCGGCCGGAGGACCGGCCCTTCTGCCTCTCGGTCAGTTTCAACGTGCCCCACGGCTCCCAGACCACGAGCATGTATCCGGACTATCCCGACTGGCGGAAGATGACCCGGCCCGCCAACGAGAATCCCGCCCTGAAGGGATCGCCCTTCTACGACACGCTCTATCGCGATCTCGACATCCGCATTCCCGAGGAGACGGGAACCGACCCCTACCGCTTCATCCCGAAATCCCTGCTCGACCAGGACCAGGGACGCCGCACCCAGACCTACCCGTATTCCTATACCCGGCCGACCTGCCTGGAGCATCACATCCGCTATTACCAGACCATCACCGGGCTCGATCACGCCGTCGGTGGTCTGCTCGCGGACCTCGAGCGCCGTGGCCTGGCGGAGAACACCATCATTCTCTATGGCAGCGATCACGGGCTCCTCATGGGGGAGCATGCCATGGGCGGCAAGTCGCTGCTCTACGATCTCGCGTCGAAGATTCCCTGCTTCCTGCACGATCCTTCGCTGCCGGCGGAAAAGCGGGGGCGGGAGGTCGATGACCTCGTCTCCAGCCTGGATTTCCCGGTTACCCTCCTGGACTACGCCGGCCTGGAAGCGTTGGAATTCATGGACGGGCGCAGTCTGAGACCGCTGGTGCACGGCGAGGAGGTCGAGTGGCGGGATCGCCTCTT
>JAUIGT010000604.1 GCA_030432615.1 Verrucomicrobiia bacterium | reverse complement strand
GAACGAGGTTGGAAACCCGGCCCCGAAATGGGCGAGGTGCTCAACGAGATCCAGGACCTGCAACTGGAGGGCAAGCTGACGACCCGCGAGGAGGCCCTCGCTCACCTGGAAGCCCTGAAAACGGAAAACTGAAAACTCCCCGCTCGCGGGCTTGCCATTCTCCCCGCAAATCCTGCGCGCCACTTGCCGCTTTCCAGGTCCTGTCCTAGGGTGACGGCCACATGAGCACCTCGTCGACCGCCCCCTCGGTTCCCACCGCCCACACCGATCCCATCAACGCCCAGATCCTCTCGGTTTCCGAGGACCTGGTGCCGGGCTTTCAGCGCTATCCTTTCCAGCACATCGCCGAGAAGTCCGGCGTGGAACTGCCCGTGGTCATCGAACGCATCCGGGCCATGCAGGCGGATGGCGTCATTCGCCGCACCCGGCAGACCCTGCTCGCCACCAAACTGGCCCACGGCGCCCTCTGCGCGTGGAAGGTCGATCCCGACAAGCTCGACGCCACCTTCGAGTGGATGTTCAAGGAGGACCCGTTCAGCGGCCACGTCGTCACCCGCTCCACCGACCGGGACATTTCCGGCAGCGACTACAAGCTCTGGACCACGCTCAAGGTGCCGCAGGGGGAATCGCTGGAGGAACACGGCGAGGTGCTGAAGCGCCTCACCGGCGCCCACGACTTCATCCTCATGCCGGCCAAGGGCATCTTCGCGCTGGGAGTCGGCCACGTCCGCCGCAAGACGATGGAACCCGGCGCCCGTTCGGACGAACCCGCCCAAATGACGACCACCCGCACGGTGGAACTGGAGCCCCAGGAATGGGACGTCCTCCTGGCGCTGAAGGAAGAACTGACACTCGATGAAATCAGCGAGAATCCCTGGGAAGGCCGCGCGGCCATGGCCGGCGTCGACCTGGACACCTTTTTCCGGGTGGCCGAGAAACTGGACGAGAAAAAAGTCATCGGCCGCTTTTCCACCTTCCTCGAGCACGTGAAACCGACCAAGTCGGGAGAACGGGTCACCCGATTCAATGCCCTCTTCCACTGGAAGGTGCCGGAAGGCATGCAGGAGCGCGCCGGCAGCGAGGTCGGGCGTCACCTCATCATGACCCACTGCTACTGGCGCGAAGGAGGTCCGCAATTCGGCGGCGTCAACATCATGGGCGTGGTCCACGGCACCGACAAGGATCGCGTCCTGGAGCACAAGGCGGCCATCGACGCCCACCTCGCCGAATGCGACATTCCGCTGGAATACACCAACGTTTTCTGGGGCGGGCGGAGTGAGATCAAACCGTCCGAGATTTCCCCGAAGGTCTACCAGGAATTCCACGAGAAATGGGCCGGCAAATCCAACGTCATCTGATCGCTACTGCGAGCCTGGGAGCGTACCTCGCCCTGGCTCTGTTGGTCACCGGTTGCGGCGATTCTCCCAACGCGGGCGGCGAGGCGGATTCCGGAAACGGAAAACCGCGCGTCTTCACCGTCAACTATCCGCTGGCCTACTTCGCGGAACGAATCGGTGGGAGCGCGATCGATGTGGTTTTCCCCGCGCCAGCGGAGGGAGACCCGGCCTTCTGGGAACCGGATGCGGAAGCAATTGCCGACTTCCAATCCGCCGACCTCATTCTCCGGAACGGGGCCACCTACGCGAAGTGGACGGCGACCGCCAGCCTCCCGGAATCGACCCAGGTGGATACCTCGGCGGCGTTCGCGGACCGCTTCATCACCATCGCCGAGGCGACCACTCACAGTCACGGGACCGATGGCGAGCACTCGCACGCGGGCACGGCATTTACCACCTGGCTCGATCTCGGCCAGGCCATTCAACAGGCCGACGCGATTCGCGAAGCACTCGGTGGCCTGCTACCGGACCAGGCGACCGCCTTCGACGCCAATTTCGCGAACCTGCGCGCCGACCTGGAAGCGCTCGATGGCGACCTCGCCTTTGCGGCCCAGGGCATTGGCGATCAACCCGTCGCGGCATCGCATCCCGTCTACCAATACCTGGCGCGCCGCTACGGACTGAAAATCCGTTCCCTGCTCTGGGAACCCGAGGTGGTGCCGGACGAGGCCACGATGAAGGATCTCCAGGAACTGTTGGAAAAGCACCCCGCGAAGTTCATGCTCTGGGAAGGCGATCCCGCGCCCGAATCGGTCGCAAAGTTGGACGCCATCGGTGTCGGGAGCGTCGTCTTCGATCCGTGCGGCAACCGACCGGCGGAAGGCGAAGATTTTCTCAGCGTGATGCGGGGCAATATAGACCGGCTGGCGAAAGCGTTGGAATGAGCCAGCCGGGCGGGTTTCCCGGGAAGTCTTCCCTTGTTCGATCCCGGTTTCCGTGATTGACTCCCCACCCCCGCCACCGGGCGATTCGAGGACGAGAGTTCCCGCCTTCGAGGCCCGGCGATCTTCTTTCCCGACCGAGTGAATTCCCCTGTCATGAACTGCCGAAATTTCCTCCTCGCTCTCACTACCGGACTCCTCCTCCACCCCCCGATTTCCACCCTCGCCCAAAGCGACACCCCGGTTCCCTATTGGATCTGGAGCCAGAAGGAGGCCGGTGCCAAGGAAGTGGTCTATTTTCGCAAGTCCTTCACCGTGCCCGCCGACCTGAAACGGGCCATCCTCATCGCCTCCGCCGACAACGAAGCCCAGGTGCTGGTCAACGGAGATCGACGGGGCTTCCGATGCGAGAACTGGGAGCAGCCGATCATCGAGGACATCACCGACCGCCTCCTTGCTGGGGACGACAACGTCATCACCGTGCGCGCCAGCAACGACGGAGGGCCGGCCGGTTTCCTCGCCCAACTGGTCCTGGAAAACCAGGGTGGCATGAAGACGGTGCTCGTGTCCGACGAGAGCTGGACCTCCAGCGACAAGGCCGAGAAGGGATGGAACGACATCCAGTTCTCCCCGAAAGGATCCGAGTGGAAGGCGGCCGTGAAACTCCACGCCGCCGGCGAGGAACCGCGCGGCAAGATTTCGCCCGCCTTCCTCGCCAACCTCGAGAATCTTCGCGAGCCCACCGCGACCCCGGTGGAGAACATCAAGATCGCCGACGGATTCCGCGTCGAACTGCTCTACTCGGTGCCCAAGGTCGACCAAGGTTCGTGGGTGGCCATGTGCCAGGACGACAAGGGTCGGCTCATCGTTTCCGATCAGTACGGCGCCCTCTACCGCCTGACTCCCCCGGCGCTCGGGCAGACGCTCTCCGGCGGCGACATCGAGAAGATCGAGGTCGATATCGGTGGCGCCCAGGGATTGCTCTACGCCTTCGACAGCCTCTACGCCGTGCTCAACACCGGCGAACACGGCGGTCGCGGGCTCTACCGGTTGCGGGACACGGACGGTGACGACAAGTTCGATTCCAAGGAACTGCTCCGGAAGTTCGAGGAACAGGGCGGCGAACACGGCCCCCACCTCGGCACCGGCCAGGGCGGTGAGGTCCCACGCGATCCGTCGTTTCCACAGCCACCCGATGGACGAGACGGTGCAGACCACGCAGGCCAGGTACGTCCCGACCGCGGCGGGGACGTGGATGTACATCAACCGGACCGTGTCGCCCATCTGGGTGTCCGGGCCGGTGAGCACGAGCCCGGCGACCGCGACACCCAACGCCCCCGCCACGGCGGC
>JAUIGT010000603.1 GCA_030432615.1 Verrucomicrobiia bacterium | reverse complement strand
TCACCAGCAACAGCAACAAACTCAGCAGCCACGGCTGGATGCTGGCAAAATCGCGACGTTCCGGCTTCTTCCAGGCATCCGACAGCTCCAGGAGTTCCCGCCCCCCGCTGATCTCCGAGGTGGATCGCAACTCCGCCACCCGCTCGGGATCGAAAGCCCACTCCGTGC
Organism: Verrucomicrobiia bacterium; assembly: GCA_030432615.1. Lineage (GTDB taxonomy): Bacteria > Verrucomicrobiota > Verrucomicrobiia > Verrucomicrobiales > DEV007 > JAEUHH01. Next base: position 3,463 of record JAUIGT010000603.1, on the reverse strand, counting down.
TGGTGCCGACGACCACCGGTCCGAATGGCAACGCCGTTTCCCCGACCTGGACGGCTCCCCGAACCAGCTCCCCCTCCTTCAGGTCCGATCGCACCGAGAAATGCCCGGGCGCCAGGCGTTCCCAGGTCAGTTCGACATCCTTCTCCCCGCCGTCTCCCCGCGCCAGCACGATCCGCGGCGGCCGCGCGGCGAATCGCTCGTTCCATTCCTCCTCGTCGTAGAGCAGGTCGATGGACAGCTCCGTGCCGACCAGCTCGTGCCGGATGCCGATCCCGGGTGGCGCCTCCTCCCCCATCAACCAGCGGTTCAACGTCTGGACGAAATCGCCTACCTTCGGCCAGGTCCGCACCTGCTGGGAAAACTCGCCCCCCAACGGAAAGGAAACCGCCGCCGTGCGCCCGATACCACGTCGCGCGTAGGCCACCAGCGGGGCGGTGTATTCGTCCTGTGAAATCAAGGCCGCCGCGTCGCCCTCACGCGTATAACTCAAATTATAACCATCCACCCGGTTCAACCACTCGAAGTCGCGGGAGGCGATCTCGTACCAGCTGCCGGTGGCCTGGGTGGCGACCGGTTCCTCGATGAAGGTCGATCGCGCCACGGTCACGGTTTCCTGGGCGAAGATGTTCGGCAGGTCGCCGGGCACGGTGGTGAAGAACATGCGCCCGTTGCCGCGCTTGGCCACATCCTCGATGAAGGCGGCATCGGAATCGGAACTGCTTCCGAGCCCGATGACGCTGATCGATCCGCCGTCCTTGGTCATCTCATCGACCAACTGCTTGTAGGCTCCCGGCTCCTCGGAATCGGCGGCGTCGGTGAAGAGGATGATGTGCCGCTGCCCGATCTCGGCCTGGGAAAGCTGCTCCCAGGCCGCCTTCAGACCGGTGTAGACGAAGATACCCCCGCCCATGCTCTCGATCCGCCGCACGCGATTGATGATCTCGGCCCGGTGCGGCCCCACGTTGGTGAGCGGCACGATCTCGTGCGAAGTGCTGTCCACGGCGTTCACCGCGACCAGGTCCTGCGCGCCGAGCAGTTCGACCGCCCGTCCGGCTCCCTCGTTGGCCAGCTGCATCTTGGTGTGGCCACTGCTGGTGACCATGCCCATGGAACCGGACCGGTCCATCACGATCGCCATGGCCACCGACAGCTTCCGATGCTCGCTCTTCAGTTCCATCGTCACCGGCAACAGCCGATCAACCGCCGACTCGAAATAGCCCCCGGCACCGAAGCTGTTCTTGCCACCGGCCATCAGGAAGCCGCCTCCCTGCTCGTTGACGAAAAAGTCGAGCGCCTTGAGAAACTCGTTCGGGATCTCCCACGCGGCGACGTTGTTGAAGATCACGTTCTTCGCGCCCGTGAGCATGCCGAGAGAGAGCGTGCCCGGATCGTCGATGACGTCCACCTCGAACCCCTGTGCCCGGAGAATCCTCGCCACCGGATCGTCGAGGTATTTCGTGACCAGCAAGACCCGCGGTCCCGCGGCGATCTCGATCCACGCCTCGTAGCGATTGTTCCCCTGGAACGCATCCGTCTCCGGCAGAATGACCACCTCGTAGTGATGCGATCCGGGCTCCGCGAGGCGGTCGGTGAACCGCATCGAGTTCGGCCCCGAGGCGACGGACACCTTCGACTCCGCGATGATCTTGCCGTCGCGCGCCACCCGAACCGGCACCTCCGCGGGGGCGTTTCCGGTGATCCCGATATCGATGATGAAAGGCTCACCCACCTGGCTGCGCGAGGGCAGGGTCAATTCCGTGACCTGGAAATCCGTGGTCTCGTTTCCCGTCAGCAGACGGTAGTCGAGCGGGATCTCCATCTCCTCCAGTTTCTCCGCCAAGCCCGTCAACGGTTCCGTGGCATAACCGTCGGTAAAGACCAGCAGGCGCGTGTGTCGTTCCCGGTCGGAAAGCGCGAGCACATCCTGCAGGGCGAGCGCCGTCCGGGTCAGGTTGCGGTCCCCGGGGTAGGTCGCGGTTTCGACGCTCGGCTTGCTGACGACCTCGGCCGCGTAATCCACGAAGTGGAGCCGGTCCTTCGAATCGGGACGCGACCGGTCGAGCAACCGTTTCCACTCCTCCACATTGCGCGCCACCATTTCCTCGGCCGAGGCGGATCGATCGATCAGCACCCACAGGTCCATGCCGTCGGCGAGACGCCGGATCTGCGGGTCGGCCAGGGCCAGCACCAGCAGCACCAGCGCCGTCGCCCGCAGCGGACGCCACAGCTCCAGTCGGCGAAAATACCAGCCGACCACCGCGAGAAACGGGAGCAGGATCAGGAACTGGGGGGCGGCGAAGATCACGGCGAAGGGTTCAACAGGGTCAGGTAACGGAGGCAACAGGGTCGGATGCCCCGCGCTCGGACGGGCTGGGTCGATTGACGAAATACCACGCGCCCAGGAGCACCGCCAGCAGGAGCAGGAGCCACAGGGGCCAACTGGCATCCTGCTCGGAATGCTGTTCGATCAAGGCCCGCTCGAGGCCGGCCAGGTCGGAACGGCTCGCGGCCCGGGTGAGGTCGGCCTCCCGCGTGTCGGCAAAATGCGCGGCTCCCCGCAACAGGAGGCCCGGGTCGTCCTCGCCCTGACGAACTTCGAAAAACGAGGGCCGGTCCGGCGCGCGGAGAATTCCCGCCCGGGATCGCGGGAGGGTTTCCCTGGTGGCGACACTCTGCGCCAGCGACACCGTCGTCGCGCTCCATTCCAGTTCCCCGGCCGCCTCGGGACCGTTGTCGATGGCGAGCGAAAGCGGTTGATTGATCTCGAAATTCACCGCCTCGGTCGCGACTTTCTGTTCGCGCAGGTCGGCGACGAACCGGTGCAGCAGCACGATGAACGCGGGCAACCGCGTGGCGTTCGAGGTGACGAGATCGAAGTTGAAGCACAATTGGCGCACCCCTTCCCGGGTCCGGAGAAAGACGAGGGCGCGGTCGCCCTGCCAGACGAGCACGGTGTCCTCGGGATCACGGGGGATGCCCGGAGTCTGGCGGGAGATCAGGCTCTGCCAGTTGAGCCCGGCGACGAGCGGGTGATTTTCCGACACGATGCGTCCGGAGAGATAGTTCTCGGCGACCCCGCGATGATGGTTCAACACGATGGAGCGCTCGGGGAGGGGCTGCGGATTGACCGGGTCGTAGGCGACGATCGCGAGGTCGGGCGGGTTTTCCTCCGAAGGCTCGACCAGCCGATCGAAACTGGCGAGCACCTGGCCGATCACCTCGTCGAGTTCCGGCGGGCTGATCTTGATCACGGAAAAGGGTTTCGGCCCCGGCCTGACCGCAGGCAGGCTGTCATCGAGAGTGAATTCGTCAGGCTCCATGCGCAGCACCACCGAATCGGCTCCTTCGGGAAAGCGGCCCTGGAGACTGCGCACCTCGCGGGGCTCCAGGGTGAGGGAGCGCTCGGCGGTCCGCTGCTGGCCGGCCTGCATCACCCAGGACCGGGTCTGGACCATGTCGCTGT
>JAUIGT010000046.1 GCA_030432615.1 Verrucomicrobiia bacterium | reverse complement strand
GCCGGATGAAGCCGGGTGATCGCTGACTCGCAGGTTGTCGATGCGGATGTCGCCGCTCTGTCCGACGAGGAAAACGATGCGCGACTTGGGGACGTCGAGCACGGTGCCGGTGGCGGTGAATTCCGGACCGCGATCGAAACGGGCGGTCACCTCGTTGCCGCGCAAGCGGAGCTGGACGTGGTGCCAGCGTCCATCGGCGGGCGTGGCGGACTGGTGGGCGAGACGCTCGATGCGGTAGAAGGCCGGATCGGACAGTTGTTCCCCGGTCGGGGGAATGCGTTTCCCGCCGTTGGCGTCGCGTTCCTTCTTCTGGGCGCGCTTGGAGGCCGGGTCGCCGCGATCCTGCATCACCTGCACCTGTTGCCCGGTGGCGGCGAACCGCAGCAGGTGGGCCTGTCCGCTGAACTGGGAATCGCCATCGACGAGGAAGAGGAAGTATCCTTTCGGTTTCGCGAACCTCAGGTCGAAATCGATGTCGAGGTCGCGACCCGAAATCGGGAGACCGATCGAGGGCCCGTGCGCATCGTCCGGCTGCGCCACCCCGCGCAGGGCGCCCTCCACGATGGAGAAGGAATTCGGACGCCCGCCCGGTTCCCATTTCCCGGGCAGTGATTCGCCGGAAAAGGTTTCTTCGACCAGGGTGGTTCGCGGGCTCGTGCCGGGTTCGATTCGTTGGTAGGGACTGGAGATCGTGAGGGGCAGGTCGTTTTCCGTGTGCGTGTGGACGGAAACGAAGTCGAGGCGCGTCGGAGTTTTCTCCAGAGTCACCGAAGCCTGGAAACGTCCGTCGCCGCCGGATTTCATCTCCGCGGAATCCCAGGCGTCGTATTCGAAGGGAAGCGTGTGCGGCTCGCTTCGCTCGAGGTTCCACCAGAGAGTGTTGGATTGCGGTTCGACGCCCTCGGGAAACCGGGCGGTCACGGAAAGGGTTCGTGTTTCGGGATTCCAATCCGATTCGATGGCCGGCGGCCCCAGGAAGCTTCGATCTCCGAAGAAATGATGGCGGGCGAAGGAGAGGAAGTTGTCCTGGATCTCGGGCAGGAGCGGGGTCCGGATCGTGAAACCGGCGGTGGCGGGTCCGCCGTGCTGGCCTCCGGGAATGATGCAGACCGGGAAATCGGGAAAGCGTTCGCCCAGTTCGAGCAGGGCGGGACTGACGCTGTCGTTGGTGCCGACATTGTAGAAGATTTCGAGACCGCGCTCGCGGAGTTCGGGAAGGAAACTCGTGATGCGGCAGGCATCCCAGGCCCGGTCGGTCATGGCGAAGATCTCCGCGTCGCTCCAGCCGGCCGCTCGGGCTTGTTCGAGGGTGACCCGGTTGGCGGCGCGGCGGTCGTCGCGTTCCAGCAGGGCCTGGCGAACACCTTCGTCCCGGGACGCCAGGAACTGCTCGTCGATCTTGAGAAAGTCTTCCGGCTCGGTGCCGATCACGTAGGTGGGCGCGCCGGGATTTCCCAGCATCGGCGCCACCACGGGCAGGATGGCGGTGAAGCGATCATCGTGAATGCCCGCCACCGCGGAGGCGACGCCGCGTTTCGAGCCGCCGGTGGTGAGGACTTTTTCCGGCTGGAAGACCTCGGGTTCCGTCATCGCCGCGGTCAGGGCGCGCATCTGGCTCATGCCCCAGATCCAGGCCGGAGTAAAGCGAACGTCCTTCGTCTTCAGCAGGTGCTCCTTCATGCCGACATGGAGTTCGCCCTTCGGTTCCATGGCGTCGATGGTGCCCATGCCGATCAGGACCACGCCGACGCCGTGTTCTTTCAGGAGTTCCAGTTGTCCGCCGGTGGGAGCCACGGCGCGCTTCACCAGCGGTTGATTGGCGATGATGAGGTTGGCGCAGGGACCGCCCTCGGAGGGCGCGTTGAGGGTGACCGGCAGACGCACCTTCTGGCCGGACCACCACTCGCAGACGGTGATCTCGATCAGCTTCTGGCGAATGGCGGGATCCTTCGGCGACGGCTGCCAATCCTGGAGAACGCTGACTTCCAGGTTGGCGGTGTCGCGGATGGCGGCGTGGTCGAAAAGCGGGGCCGACCGAGCGGCGGGAACGAGCAGCCCGAGGGTGACGAGAAAACCAAAGAGGGTACGGTGCATGAACTGACAGGGTTGGAGGGAATCACTCGGCGCTGTCGCCGGTCGGTTGCGGTTCGGTGAGGAGGTCGCTGTCGTTGAGCCATTCGCGGAAGCGGAAGGGCCAGTCGCCGGCGGCGGAGGTGGTGCCGTGGCGATAGCCGAAGCCGTGGCCGGCATTGGCGTAGACGTGCATCTCGGCGGGAACTTCGGCGGCCTTGTATTGGAGGTAGACCTCGGCCATGCCCGAGGAGATGTCGGGTCGATCGTGGTAACCGAAGGCGATGAAGGCCGGCGGCATGCCTTTCTCCACGGTGAAGGTGTCGGATTTCCCCGGGTAGATCAGGCCCTGAAAATCGGGGCGGCTGCTCTCGCGCTCGACCGGGTCGGAGGCGTCGGCGTCGCCGGGATCGGATTTCATGGCGGCATAGGCGGCGAGTTCACCTCCGGCGGAGAAGCCGATCACACCGACGCGATCCCTGCGAATTCTCCAGTCCCCGGCCCGGCTCCGGATCAGGCGAAGGGCCCGCCGGGTGTCGGCCATGGCGTGGTCCTCGATGGTGTAGGTCGAGCCCTCCTCGTTGGCGAGCCGGTACTTGAGGATGAAGGCGGCGATGCCGTGTTCGGCGAACCACTCGCCCAGCGCGTAGCCTTCGTGCCCGAGGCAGAGTTTCCGGTGACCGCCGCCGGGAGCGACGAGGACCGCGGTGCCGGTGGCGACTTTCGGATCGGGCAGGTAGGGGGTGATCGTCGGGTTGTGGACGTTGGTGACATTGCAGCTGCCCTTGCCGTTGCTCTCGATGGCCTCGGGTTCGCCGGCCCGGGATTCCGAACCGGGGGCGCCTTCGGGCCAGAGGACGATCTCCTCGGGATGATCGATGGCCGAGGCGAGGGGAGGTGAGGAAAGCAGGAGCAGCATCCCGAGCAGGGCCGGGAAACGGAGGGTCGGGAGGAAGGATCTCATGGGATCGATCCTGCCACGGATCCGCCTTATCGGCAGCCACGGATTCGCGGCTTTGCGAGGGTGCTGTTCACCCGGGGAAAGGCGGTCTCGAATTGCCGTCAGGCGCCGAACACCACCCGGCAGATGGCCACCGCGGCCACGACCCCGGCGAAGTCGGCGCAGAGGCCGGCGATGAGGGCGTGCCGGGTGCGACGCACGGCGACGCTGCCGAAGTAGACGGCGAGCACGTAGAAGGTCGTCTCCGTGGAGCCGAACATGGTGGCGGCGGTGTATTTGAGGGTGTCGCTGATGGCGTTGTTGGTCAGCAGTTCCACGAGCACGCCCTGGCTTCCGCTGCCGGAAAGCGGACGCATCAGGGCCATGGGCAGGAGATCGGGAGGAAAGTGGACGAGGTCCAGCGCGGGACGCAGCCAGCTTTTCAACAGGAAGAGGGTACCGGAATGCCGCACGATCGCCAGCGCGGCGAGCATGGCGGTCAGGAAAGGCATGATGCGGACCGCGACCTGGAATCCCTCCTTGGCGCCCTCGACGAACTCCTCGTAGACGCGCACGCCGCGAATGGCGGCGAAGGCGGTGAAGAAGAAGAGCACGAAGGGGATCGCGACGACGGAAACCGCGCGGACGCCCCGGAGCCAGAAGCCGGGATCGCCGGCGTCGGTCTCTTCGAGGGATTTCGAATCCGCGTTCAGCTGGGCGACGACTTCGCCGAGCCCGAGCGAATCCTGGAGCGCGGCGCGTTTCTCCGGGAACCACTCGAGGGCGACGATGCCGGCGAAGAGGACGAAAATCACGATCACCGCCGCCTTGGTGCGGGGACCGAAGGGACGCAGTGTCGGTTCCTTCTCCGAGGGGGCTTCGTCGTTCGCTGTTTCCTCGGTCTCCGGCTCCGCGTCGGTGACGGCGGGATCGATCCGGAACACGGGCAGCTTTTCGAAGAACTTCACCGCGAAGATCGCGACGATGGTGGAACAGAGCGTGGCCCCGATCGAGGTGGAAACGATGGCGTAGGGATCGGCGATTCCCTGGGCGGCGAGCAGGGCGATGGCGGTGACGGGAATGATGGTGACCGAGCTGGTGTTGATCGCGAGGAAGGTGCACATCGCGTTGGTGGCCGTGCCCTTGTGCGGATTCAGCTCGTCGAGATGCTGCATCGCCTTGAGCCCGAGCGGGGTGGCGGCGTTGCCGAGCCCGAGCATGTTGGCGGCCATGTTCATGATCATGGCGCCCATGGCCGGATGATCATCGGGCACGTCGGGAAAGAGCCGGCGCATCACCGGCCGGATGACGCGGGCGAGGATGGCGACGCAGCCGGATTTCTCGGCCAGGCGCATGATGCCGAGCCAGAGCATCATCATGGCGCTGAGCGGCAGGGCGATGCCCATGACGCCGATCTTCACCAGGTCGAAGGTCTGCTCGACGATGCCGTTTTCCCCGCCGAGCCGGCCGAGCAGCGCGGCGACGAGAATCCCGATGGTGATCATCCCCAGCCAGATCCAGTTGAGCATGCCGGAGACTTTGGGGGAGAGTGGCGGGAAAGGAAAGGAGAGAAAAACGCGGGACGCGGAGGCGGAACGGGGAGAGTCGGTTCAGCCCAGGGCGGCGAGTTGCTGAACGGTCACGCCTTCGATCTCGAGCAGCTTCACGCGGTTGGTCTTCCCGCGGACGAGGGTGACCTGGCTCTTCGGGACACCGAGCGCTTTCGCCAGGAAAGCGACCAGGGCGGCGTTGGCTTTGCCGTCGACCGGCGGAGCCTTGAGCTTGATGGCGAGCGCGGTTTCGCTGTTCGCGATCTCGACCGGACCGAGGATCTCGGTCTGCCTGGCGTTCGGGGTGACCTTGACGGTGAGGCGAGGCATGGAGCGGTTGATCCAGAAGCGCGGGGTGGGGCGGTTCCTGCCCCGTCACGAATCGGCTTCGCCGGCCGCTTCGGCGGCCTTCTTGATCAGCTCGCCGCGGCAGCAGGGACGATCGCACCGGCAGGTCTTCGGCTTTTCCCGGTTCGAAGCGTCCACCGAGGGTGACCCGGTTTTCTCCTGGTCCGCCTGTGGACGGGCTGCGGGTGCCTGCCTGGAATCACACATGGGTTCGGCTCCGGTGGGCGACGGGAAAAACCGGAGGAGCGAACCGATGCCGATCGCGGCCCGCTTCGCTCCCCGGTGATTTGGAATTTCAGGCGGCCACCAGTGAGGCGAGCACTTTGCGCGTTCCCGCGAAGGTGCGACGACCGTGCATGGCGACGTAGTTGTCCACGATGGCGACATCGCCCTGCTGCCAGGGAACGTCGAAGGTGATTTCCTCGGCGAGGTCGGCGGCGCGGAGCGCGTCGTTCGGATCCAGCGGCGTTCCGTCGCCGAAGGTGATGGCCTTGGAGGGATCGTTGCGGGTGTCTTTCCAGCCCTTGAAGGCGGCAATGAGCTGGTTGTAGAAGGACTTCCGTCCGTCGCCGAGATCGCGCACCGCCGGGAGCTTCGGCGTGGTGGCGCGGAGGCAACCGTCGTTGAGCCATTCCCAGGTGTAGCCGAGCTTGGTCATGCGCTCCTCGGCTTCTTCCTTCGTATCGACGCTCCAGGTGCTCTGCCAGCTGCGGCCCATGCCGGAGGCGGCGTCGTCGGCGCCGGGCATCACGTTGGTGTATTTCAGGCCTTTCTCCTCGCAGTTCTTCGCGAACTCCGGCAGTTCCTCGTAGAGTTTCTCCATGAGGACATCCGAGCGGCAGAGCGGGGTCGCTCCGCCCTCCTCGGCGGGCTTTTCGCAGAAGAAGAGCAGCTTGCTCGGGTAAATCGGCGTCTGCGCCATCTCGTGGTGCAGGTAGATCGTCACTTCCGGCGGCGCCTCGTTGGCGGTGAAGACACGCTCGGTGCGGTTGGTGCGCACCGCGTTGGAGAGCGAGTCCTTGTACTGGAAGTTGGGAAAACCGCAGGCCTGGATGAAGGCGTCGAAGTCCATGTCGGTCTTCGTCGGGAAATTCCGGAAGAGGATCGATCCGTGCTCCGCCGCCTTCTGGTCCAGTTCGGCGCTGTGTTCGCGCACCCAGGCCAGGGCCGTCTCGAGATCGGCGTCGGGGGTCTTGCATTCGAGGATCAGGGGAAAGACCTTGCTGTCGTATTCCTGCTGACCGTCGACTTTCAGTTCTTCGACTTGGAATTCGGTGGTGGCTTGGCTCATGGGATGACGATGGGTTGGGGTTGGTTGTTTTTGGCTTACGTTATTCGTAAATCGGGAAGAAGGTGTTGAACGCTTCCTCGCAGAAATGGCCCGGGTCGTTGAAACGGCGGTTCCGGTTGAGGCCGGAAATGGCGTCCATGTCGGCCGCGGTGAGTTCGAAGTCGAAGATGGCGAGGTTCTCCTCCAGCCGCTCGCGTTTCGAGGTCTTGGGCACGATGGCGGTGTTCCGCTGCACGCCCCAGCGCAGCACGACCTGGGCGGGGGTCTTGCCGAGGCGCTCGGCGATTTCCACGACGGTCGGCTCGGTGATGACGGATTCGTTTTCCTCCGCCATCCCGAGGCTGAAATAGGAGAGCGCTCCGAGCGGGGAGAAGGCGGTGTAGACGATGCCCTGCTGTTCGCAGAAGCGGAGGAGCTTCTCCTGGGTGAGGTAGGGGTGCGATTCGACCTGGAGCACGGCCGGTGGGATTTCGGCGTAGGAAAGGAGGTCGCGCAGGAGCGAAGTGCCGAAGTTGCAGACGCCGATGTTCTTCACCAGCCCGTCGCGGACGAGTTCCTCCATGCCGGCCCAGGTTTCGCTGATGGGCACCTTCACCGGTTCCATCTTCGGGTTCTCCGCGTTCGGATCGTAGAACCACTCCGGCGGGTAGCGCTCCTCGAAGGGGACGTATTTCAGGGCGATGGGAAAGTGGACCAGGTAGAGGTCGAGGTAGTCGAGCCCGAGGTCGGCGAGGGAGCGTTCGCAGGCGTGGCGGACGTGGTCGCGCTCGTGGTAGGTGTTCCAGAGTTTCGAGGTGACCCAGAGGTCCTCGCGTTGGCAGAGCCCGGCATCGAGCACGGCCTGGAGGCCTTCGCCGGTTTCCTTCTCGTTGCCGTAGTCGGCGGCGCTGTCGAAATGACGGTAGCCGACCTCGACGGCGTCCCTGATGAGGCCGGGCACGGCGGGTTTGTCGACCTTCCACATGCCGAGTCCGACACTGGGGAGGGCGTCACCTGTCTGTAGCTGGAGCGTAGTTGCAGTCATAGGAGACCAGTCGAAACCCGGCGAGAGACGATGGCAAGCCCGGTTTCGCGAAAAGACTGCGGGGAAAATCGCCATTGGTCCATCCGCAAAAAGCGGGTAGTTTCTGGTGAAAATGCGACAATCAAGCGTGGAGCGTGGAGCGTGGAATGTTGGAATTTTGGAATGTTGGAATGTTGGGAAGGTCCGATAGAGACGCCCCTGAGGGGGCAACCTCTGGCCGCCCCTCCGGGGCTCCCTCGAAACTTGCCGCGGGCTTCCCGGCGTTCCACTTCGCTTCACGCCGGGCTACCTTCTTGCCGTGCCTCCGGCACTTTTTTCCCAAGCCCAAGCCCAAGCCCAAGCCCAAGCCCAAGCCCAAGCCCAAGCCCAAGCCCAAGCCCAAGCCCAAGCCCAAGCCCAAGCCCAAGCCCAAGCCCATGAGCGTCGAACCGGAAACCGAAAACCGGGAACCCCGAACCCTCACCCGCATCGCGGTGCTGATGGAGGGGCGGGTCGAGTACGAGCGGAACGTGTTGCGCGGAATCCGGGATTTCGCGGTGCGGGAGCCGGGGTGGTTGATCCGGCTGGAACCGCCGGGTCGCTCGCTGGCCGCCTTTCTTCGGGAATGGCGCCCGCACGGCGTGCTCTTCCAGGCGGCGGGCCTGTCTCGCTCGGCGTTGAATGCGGTGAAGGGAGGCCCTTGGCCGGCGGTGCATGTGTCGGATGCGACCGCGGCGGTGGCGGAGGTGCCCTGCGTAGGCATGGACAACGCGGCCATCGGCAGGATGGCGGCGGCTTACTTCCGGGAAAGGCGGTTCCGGCGCTTCGCCTTCGTGGGAGAGAAAGGCGCGGGCTTTTCCGACCGGCGGGGGAAGGCGTTCGCCGACGCGCTGGCGACGGATTCGCTGGCGGTGGAGCGATTCGATCTCGACACGAAAGCCGAAGCCGCGGAAGCCGATCGTGCCCTCCTGGCGTGGCTCAGGTCATTGGAAAAACCGTGCGCCCTGTTCGCCACCCACGATGAATGCTCGTTGCGCCTGTCCACGCTCTGCCGCGACGCCGGCATCCGCATTCCGGAGGACCTCGCCATTCTCGGGGTGGACAACGACACGCTGATCTGCGACCTGGCTTGGCCGAAGTTGTCGAGCGTGGCCGTGCCCTCGCGGCGGGTGGGGTTCGAAGCCGCCCGTCGTTTGCATGATCTGTTGGGCGGCAAATCGACCGAAACGGCGCCGCGACTGCTGCCACCCTCCCGCATCGTCACCCGTCATTCCACCGACGTTCATCGCACCGAGGACGAGACCGTGAATCGGGCGCTCGCCTACCTGCGCGACCACCTCCGGCGCGGCGTAAACGTCAACGAACTCGCCGCCGGCATCGGCGTCAGCCGTCGTCTCCTCGAACGAAAATTCCGCAAGACCCTGGGCCGAACCCCGCTGGCCGAGATCCAGCGCCTCCGCCTCGAGCGCGCCAAGGCGCTGCTCCTCGAGAGCGACCAGAGCCTGGAGTCCATCGCCGAACAATGCGGCTGCGCCGACGCCTCGCAGCTGGTGCTGCGTTTTCGTCGTCAAACGGGAATGACGCCGGGACAATTCCGGAAGCAACGGAGCGGCTGAAGCGGGAGTTTTCCCGGGTAGTCACCGAAGACGGATTCTGGTAGGTTCGGGGCCTCTCCCCGTCCGCCATGAAAACGCCCTCTTCGTTTCCCTCCCGCCGCGAGTTTCTCTCCACCGGTTCCGTCGCCCTGGCCGCGGTGGCTTCCGCCCCGGTTCTCCTCGCCGCTTCCGATCGGCCGCGGATTCGCATCGGCCAGATCGGCACCAAGCATCCGCACGCCTCCGGAAAGCTGGAGGCGATCCTCAAGTACCCCGAGGTTTTCGAGGTCGTGGGCGTGGTAGAGCCGGATGCGGAGCGCCGAGCGGCGATGAAGGACCGGAAGCCCTACGCCGGGCAGACCTGGCTGTCGGAAGAGGAATTGCTGGCGACCGAGGGACTCCAGGCGGTCGCCGTCGAGACCGACATTCCCGATCTCGTGTCCACCGCGAAGCGTTGCCTGGCGGCGGGAAAACACATCCACCTCGACAAGCCCGCCGGGGACACGCTGGAGGATTGCACGGCCATGCACGCTCTCGCGACCGAACGCGGCCTGACCATCCAGATGGGATACATGCTTCGTTACAACCCCGCTTTCGAGTTCGCTCACCGGATCGTCCGCGACGGGTGGCTCGGCGAGATCACGGAGATCTCGGGCATGATGGGGAAATACATGAACGACGAGGGGCGGCTTCACCTCGTTCGCTACGAGGGCGGGGGCATGTTCGAACTGGCCTGTCACCTCATCGACCAGGTGGTGTCGCTGCTCGGTCCGCCGGAGAAGGTGACGGCGCATACCCGGCGAACGTTCCCCGAAAAGGACAACTTCGCCGACAACCAGCTGGCGGTGTTCGACTATTCCAAGGCCATCGCCACGATCCGGTGCAATCACATCGACCCGATGGGCGGCGCGCGGCGACAGTTCTCGATCACGGGAACGCAGGGCACCTTCGAGATTCGTCCACTGGAACCGCAGCCGAAAGGACGCCTAGGTCTCGATCGGGAGCGCGGAGAATTCAAGAAGGGCTACCAGGACGTCGAGTTCGAGCGTCCGCGGGGTCGCTACGACGCCGAGTTTCTCGACCTGGCGAAGATCGTCAGGGGCGAGAAGAAACTCGCCTGGGATGCCGCCCACGACATCGCCGTCCAGGAGGCGGTACTGCGGGCGAGCGGGATGATATAGGAATTGCTCCACCGGGAGGCGCTCACGCCTCGAATTCGATTCCGTCGTAGATTTCGTCCAAGGGGAACTCGAATCCAGGCTCTGGAATCGAAATCGATCCGTCTCCCTTCACGACGGATCGCTGAAAACCGTTCGAAGTCCGAGTGAACACCACCGCGGTTCGGGCGTCGGACGCAAGCATCGCGTAAACCTGCAGCGAGGGAATCATCAGGTAGGATTCGCGTTTTTCCCCTTCATCCGCGCGTCGGGTACTCTCGGAAAGCACTTCGAAAATCGCGGTCGGTTCATCCTGGAACGTGTCTTCGTCTTTGTTTGGCCGGCAGATGATCATGGCGTCGGGGTAATAGAATCGCGTGCCGGTAGTGAGGCGGATTCGGACCTTGGTGTCGGAATTGCAGGGCTTGCACGGACCGCCCCGCATACGGGTGTGGAGCGCAGTGGTTAAATTGAGAGCGATGTCATTGTGCCGGTTGGTGGCACCCGCCATGGCGTAGACGACTCCGCCCACGTATTCGTGCTTTTCGTCGCATCGGGACTCCCGTGCCAGGTATTCCTCCTCGGAGATCAATTCCCAATTCTCGGCCGCGCTCATGACTCCTATTTTCCGACCTTTCGACAGGGTCGTCAACCGGTCCGCTCACTCCCGCTTCTTTGCCCCGACCCGGTAGGCCCATTCGTTCCAACGCTCCTTCATCGCCACGGCGCGCTCGGGAAACTTGCGGGCAAGGTCCTTGGTTTCCGAGCCGTCCTTCGAAAGGTCGTAGAGCTCCCACCGCCGTTCGGATGCGGGCGGGCTGGGATTCCACACCAGCTTCCAGTCGCCCTCGCGCCAGGCGTGGCTGCCCTGGTAGGACCAGCCGAAGGTCCGGGGCGACTTCCAGACTCCGCCCCTCAGCACGGACAGGAGACTTCTTCCCTCCATCGGCGCGGTCACCGGATCGCCGTCGCGCGCGTCCGGATAGTCGCCGCCGGCGAGTTCGAGGAGGGTGGGCATGAAATCGACGACGTGTCCCGCTTGGTGCGTGATCGATCCCGCCTCGATCTCGTCCGGCCAGCGCACGATGAAAGGAGTCCGGATGCCGCCCTCGTAGGCCCAGACCTTGTGTTTGCGGAAGGGGGAATTCTGGGCCCAGCCCCAGGACCTGCCGACGAACTCGTAGCCGCGCGGATCACCGACGGGAATGTCCTCGTTGTATTCGAAGAAACCCGGTTCCTTCGCCGGTGTCGGCCAGCTGGCGCAACCGCCGTTGTCGGAAAGGAAGAAGACGATGGTGTTCCCGGCGATCCCGGCGCCGTCGAGCGCATCCAGCACCCGACCGATGCCCTGGTCCAGTCGATCGACCATGGCGGCGTAGACTTCCATGCGCGCCTCCTCGCGGGCGCGGGCCCGCGGGTCGAGCCCTTCCCACGGCACGACTTCGTAGTCGTAGCGGAAGTCACCGGTTTTCGGATCGACCGCCGAAAGCGCCGTCGTCTCGCGATCGATGATCCCGAGCTTCGCGAGCCGGTCGTGGCGCGCCTTCCGCAGCGGTTCGTAGCCGGCGGCATAGCTTCCACGGTAGCGTTCGATATCCTCGGGCAAGGCGTGGAGCGGAAAATGCGGGGCGGTGTAGTTGAGGTTCACAAAGAACGGGCGGCCGTCGTCTTTCCCTGCCGTCGCGAAGCGCCGGATCGTCTCGATGGCGTGATCGGTGAAGGCGTCGGTGGCGTAGTAGCCGTCGGGAAATTCCGTGACCGGCTCGCCGTTGTGAGCGAAGGGGCGAACCTGGCCGCCGTTGTAGAAATCAGGATCGGGCTTGGCGGGATCGAAGAAGCTCGAGCAGCCGCTCAGCAATCCGTAGTATTCCTCGAAGCCCCGGGCGTTCGGCTGTTGCTCCGGCTGGTGTCCGAGGTGCCATTTTCCGGTCATCCCGGTTCGGTAGCCGGCGGCTTTCAGGCGCTCGCCGATCGTGTGCATGTCGTCGCGCAGGAGGCGACCGGTGCCGAGGCGGGGGTAGAGCCCGGTGTAGAGCGCGGCGCGGGTGGTGATGCAGACGGCGGCGTTGTAGAACTGGGAGAAGCGCAATCCCTCGGCCGCGAGTCGATCCAGGTTCGGAGTGCGGATTTCCCCGCCGTAGCAGCCGAGGTCCGAGTAGCCGAGGTCGTCGGCGACAATGAGGAGAATGTTCGGGCGTTCGGCTGCGGAAAGCGGGGAGGCCAGGAGGAGAGGGACGAGCGCAAGGAACAGGCGGAGACGGATCATGCTCCCGAGGAAAGCAGGAGACACGGGAGGCGTCGATCCCGTATCTCCGTCCGACCTGCTTTCCGGTTGGTCGTCACTGCTCGCCGTAGACCGGCGGCTTCCAGTCCTTGGGGACCTTGCCCTGCGGTTTCACGCCGTAGGCGTCGGCGGGAATCTTCACCTCGTCGGGCGCGATCAACGGCAAGTCGTCGGGCAGGATCTTGAGCCGGAAATCCTTGTATTGAATCTCCATCGGCGGGCCGACGTGGACCTGCACCGCGAGCACGCCGTCGAGCGCGCGGCCGTTCTCATCGAGGTCGATGAGGTCGGCGGTCGGGTGGCCATCGATCCAGTGTCGCAGGTGGTTGCCCTCGGCCAGTACCCGGTACTCGTGCCACTCGCCGGGAGTGAACTCCTTCTCCGGTAGCTGGCCCACCACCCAGGGCTGGCCCTTCTCGTCGATGACGACTTTTTCCCCGGTGTGGGAGAGGATGCGGCGGCCGCGTTCCTCGTAGAGCATGCCGTTGTAGTTGGGATTGTCGGCGACCACGTCGCACTGGTAGCCGGAGACCGCGTCGAGGCCGATTTCCGGGCGGCACTGGCCGCGGTACTGGAGCCCGCTGTTGCCGCCGGGCGTGACCTTGACCTTCACCAGCAACTCGAAGTTGCGGATGGTCGAGGCCTTCCAGGTGATGAAGTGATTGCGCTTCAACGAACCGTCCGTCACGCCGGTGAGAGCGCCATCCTTCACCGACCAGTATTTCGAATCGCCCGCCCAGCCCTGCAGATTCTTGCCGTTGAAGACGCGCAGGAAGCCGTCCTTGCCGGGGTTGGTTCCCACGGCGGCGGAGGCGACCGGGTGGGGATCGGTCGATTTGCGAAACTCGCCCTTCAGGGGATCGAGTTCCCCGCCGACTTCGGCGACGCGAGCGTCGGTGCGCTTCCGCATCTGCTCGAGGACATCGGCGTATTCGGGATTGCCGGCGAGGTTTTCCAGTTCATCCGGATCCTTCTCGAGGTCGTGGAGAAACTCGTAGTTCCCGTGGTCGAAGTAGCGCACGTACTTGAACTTCGCATTCCGGATTCCCTCGAAGGCGGGAATGCGATTTCGCACCGCGAAGTGCTCGTGGAAACTCTCCGTCCGCCAGTTGTCGGGCGTTTTTCCGTTCACGATGGGCGCCACGCTGTGACCTTGATAGCGCTCGGGTATTTCCGCGCCGGCCCAGTCGAGAAAGGTCGCGGGCAGGTCGAGATTGAGGGCGATGGCCTCGGTGACCTGGCCCTTCTGCGCCTCGGGAACGCGGGGATCGTTCACGATCAGCGGGACCCGGAGCGATTCCTCGTAGTGGGACCATTTCCCGGCGAAGCCGCGATTGCCCATGTGGTAGCCGTTGTCGGCGGAGTAGACGATGATGGTGTTGTCGGCGAGCCCGGCCTCCTCGAGCGCCTCACGAAAGCGCCCGATGGCGCTGTCGATGCCGGTGACCATGCGGTAGTAGGCCCGGATGTTGGTCTGGTATTTCTCCGGCGTGTTCCACCGCCAGAAGTAGCGCTCGCGGTTGATGGTCGTCTTGAGGAAATCGGGCTGCGCATCGAAGATCTCCGGGTCGTTGAGACGGGGAGGGTAGATCTCGATGTCCTCGTACATGCCGTCCGTTCCCTGCGGCCAGGGAAACATCCCGATGCCCGGGCGGCGGTCGCTGTCCTCGGCGTGGCAGGCGTTGAACCAGAGGTTGAGCGCGAAGGGCTGATCCTTCGGCTGGCTCTTGAGGAATTCGATGCCGCGATCGACGATGAGGTCGGTCTCGTGGCGGAGGCTGCCGTCGGGCTGCGGCTTGTAGAAGGGATTGCGCCCGATGGCCTCGAACTCGTCGAAGTGGTCCTCGGCTTTCCAGCCCTTCGGCATCTTGGCGTGCCACTTGCCGTAGTAGCCGGTGCGGTAGCCCTGCTGGCGAAGGAGATCCGAGTAGAGCGTCTCCGCGGCGTCGGCCCGGGTCTGCTCCGGAATGTCCGGGGTGCCGTAGCTGCGACCGATGAGTCCGGTGAGGATGGTGGTCCGGCTCACCCAGCAGATGGAGTGGCTGACGAACATGTTCTCGAAGCGGGTGCCGTGGGCGGCGAGGTCGTCGATGTTGGGCGTCTTGACGATGGGATTGCCGTAGCAGCCGATGGTGCTGGTGGTCTGGTCGTCGGCGAAGAAGAAGACGATGTTCGGCGGCTTCGCATCCTGCGCCGAGACGACGGAGGGAATCGCCAGGGCGAAGAACGAGAGGAGGGCAAGGAGGGTTGGTTTCAAGAGTCGACAGGGTTGAGGCATTTTCCGTGGGCGCTCCGCGAGCGGGAGGGGGAGATTGTACCGCGAGGCCGGGGACGATTTCAAAGGCGAAATCCCGTAGTTCTCTGGAGGGATGAAGGCGAGCGGATTCCGGCGCGGCGTGCTATTCTCGCCGCTCATGAGAGCTTCCCCCCTGCTATCCCTCACCGGATTTTGCCTGGCCTTCCTGGCCGGAGCGTTGGCCGCCGAAGACGGGCCCGAGTCGAAGTTCGGCTCCCTGTCGCCCGAAGAGGTGCGCGCCTTCGAGATCGAGGTCATGGAAAAGGTCGCCGATCTCGCGCTGATTCCGCCGAAGGTGAACACCTCCCCGCTGCCGGAGTACGACTACGACCGGCTCGACTACGGGATGACCATCGGGATCGAGCGTACGCCGGGCGGACGACTCTGGGCCTGCTGGGTGGCGGGCGGCGACAGCCCGAAGGCCTTCTTCGTCCTGGCGACCAGCGACGACGATGGCGAGACCTGGTCGAAGCCGCGGGTGGTGGTGGATTCCCATTCGGAGAACCTGCCCCGCGATCGCAGTATCCTGGTGGGGAACCTCTGGACCGATCCGCTCGGGCGTCTCTGGCTGATCTTTGACCAGTCGATGGATATGTTCGACGGTCGCGCCGGCGTCTGGGCCTCGGTCTGCGAGAATCCCGACGCCGACGAGCCTCGGTGGTCCGAGCCGCGCCGGATCTGGCACGGGGTGACCCTGAACAAGCCGACCGTGCTCTCGACCGGAGAATGGATGCTGCCGATCTCGCTCGACCAGCGGGGCGGCTTCGGTCCGTTCAAGGGCTGCTTCACCGAGCTGGACCCGTTGCGCGGCGCCAACGTCTTCGTTTCCACCGACGAGGGAGACACCTGGGAGCGCCGTGGCATGGCGGTCTTTCCGAATCCCGACTGGCACGAGCACATGATCGTGGAAAGGAAGGACGGCTCGCTCTGGATGCTGGCACGGACGGGAAAAGGGATCATGGAATCGACCTCGACGGATGGAGGGCGCTCCTGGTCGGAACCGGTGGCGTCGGCCATTCAGCACCCGGTCGCCCGCTTTCACATCCGCCGTCTGCAGTCGGGCAACCTGCTCCTGGTGAAACACGGCGACCGCATCGATGCCCACGACGGACGGGTGCAGTTGAGCGCGTGGCTTTCCGAGGACGACGGGAAGAGCTGGAAAGGCGGCCTCGTGCTCGATGAGCGGAAGGGGATTTCCTATCCGGACGGTTTCCAGGCACCGGACGGAACGATCATCATTTCCTACGATCGCAATCGATCCACCGACGGCGAGATCCTCATGGCCCGCTTCACCGAGGGAGACATTCTCGCCCGGGAATTCGCCGGTCCGAAATCGAAGGCGAAGATCCTGATCAGCCGGCCGCTGGGAGGGAAGCGGGAGGGTGAAAAGTGATCGCGTGATGGACAGGGCGGGGGAGTTCGCCTATGGCTGGCCGAGTCTCGTTCCAAGCGCAATCGTCCGATTTTCATGAGCGATCTACCCAAAGTCATCATCACGGATCTCATCACCGAGCCGCTGGACCTCGAGCGTTCGGTGCTCGACGGGCATGCCGAGGTGATCTCGCTGGGGGCGATGAGCGAGGAGGAGCTGGTGGGGCGGATCGAGGATGCCGACGCGGTGATGGTCTACCACTATTTCCGGTTCACCCGCGCCACCATCGAGCGCCTGGAGAAATGCCGGGTCATCGTGCGACCGGGGGTCGGCTACGACGGGATCGATATCGCCGCCGCCCGCGAGCGTGGCATTCCCGTCTGCAATGTGCCCGACTACGGCACCGAGGAAGTCGCCGATTCCGCCCTCGGGATGGCCCTCGCCCTGGCGCGGGGAACGCATTTTCTCAACAGCCGGCTCCGCCGGGGGATCGGGGCGTGGAACGTCGATCAGGCCGCGCCCATCCCGCGCCTGCGGGGACGGGTCTTCGGGGTGATCGGCTGCGGGCGCATCGGCACGGCGGCCGCCTTGCGGGCAAAGGCCTTCGGCTTCGATGTCTGGTTCTACGATCCCTACCTGCCGGACGGCGTGGACAAGGCGCTCGGCATTCGGCGCGCGAGTTCCCTGGAGGAACTGCTGACGAAATCCTACCTCGTCAGTTGTCATTGTCCCCTCACCGAGGAGACGCGCGGGATGATCGGGGCGAAAGAGATCGCCGCGATGCCAGCCGGGTCGTTCCTCGTCAACACCGCCCGGGGCGGGGTCGTCGATACGGAGTCCGTCGTCGCCGCGCTCGCCGACGGGCACCTCGCCGGCGCGGGCATCGATGTGCTCGAGCAGGAACCGCCTCCCGCGGATTCCCCGATCCTGGCGGCTTGGCGCGATCCGGATCATCCCGCCCACGACCGTCTCCTGCTGAACCCGCACACCGCCTTCTACTGCGAGGAAGGTTGCGAGGAATTCCGCACCAAGGGCGCGCTCGAAGTGCTGCGCGCCCTGCGTGGCGAGCCGCTGCGCAACGTCGTCAATTGATGCAGACGGGCCGGAAACCCACCCAGTAATCTCATGAAAAACGTTACCGCCTTCCTCTTCGTCCTGTGTTCGTTGTTGTTTTCGTCCGCTTTCGGAGAGGAAGCCGAAAGCGGTTTCGTTTCCCTCTTCGATGGGAAGACCTTCGACGGTTGGGAGCAGGACGGGAACTGGGTCATCGAGGACGGGGCCTTCTACCGGAAGGAGCGGGGCGGTTCCCTCACCTACACGGCGGCGACGGTGCCGGATGATTTCGAACTACGCTTCGAGTGGAAGGTGTCGAAGGGCTGCAACTCGGGCGTCTACTACCGGCCCGGCCAGGTCGAATACCAGATCCTCGACAACATCGACAGCCCCTATGGCGAGAACGCGCGCCAGGCGGCGGCGTCGCTCTTTTTCTGCATGGCGCCGAAGAAGGACGCGACGAAACCGGTGGGCGAATGGAATTCCGGCCGGGTGATCTGCCAGGGCACGGTCATCGAGCACTGGCTCAACGGCGAGCGGGTGCTCTCCTTCGATTACAACGATCCCAAGTGGGAGTGGTACGTGAACCTGCTCGGCATCCGGGGCGGCGATCTCACCGGGCGCGGCGGGCGACTCTGGCTCCAGGATCACGGGCAGGATGTCTGGTTCCGGAACCTGCGCTGGCGGGAGATTCCGGATTCGGAAACGATCACGCCGGATCCCGACTTCGAGCCGATGCCCGTGACCGGTGCGGCCCTGGAAAAGGAAGAGGCGCGCGTCCGCCGGATGCTGGAGGCGAAGAAGGAGAAAACGAACGCGGAGTGATCAACGCCGCGCGAGTTCCCGCCGGGGGGATTTTCCCGCCAGGCCCGCGATCTCTTCCGCGGTGAGGCCGCGATCGAAGATCAGCAGTTCGTCCATCCGTCCGTTGAAACTGCGGATGGAATGGGTGCGGGCGGAATCCTCGGGACGCCAGTTGCCGATCTCGGCGTCGCCGATTCGCAACGGGGGCAGGCGGTCGAAGACGCGCTCCCCGACCACTTCTCCGTCGAGGTAGTGGCGCACGAGGCCGTTCCCTCGATCGATGGTGACGGCGAGGTGCATCCAGCGTCCGAGATCACGCGGGGCGATCACGGAGGGGGAGAAGCTGTTGATCTCGGGTTCGGCTCCGGCGATGCCGAGGATGAGTTCGCCCTCGTCGCTGATCTGCCAGTGAACTTCGCCCGGGTCGAAGCCGTCGGTGAGGAGCAGGGAACTGAGCCAACGATCGAGTCCCTCGATCCGGACCGAGGTCGCGAGGGTCAGGGCGTCGAATTCGCCCGGGATCCGAACCCGCACGCGGTCGGTGATGCGCTTGAACTCGAGGGCTCCCTTGCCGGGCCAGCGCCCCTCGGTCCAGGGCGCGCCGATGATGGCTCCGTCGGCGCCGTCGGTGGCGCGGTTGACGAGTTGTCGATCCCAGGGATCCTGGCCCTCGAAATCGAACAGCGCCACCGGTGCGCTGCCGGCATTCCACTGCTCCCGGGAGCGGGTCCAGGCGGCATGGCGCGCGCGCCAGTCGTCCTCGGCCAGGGTGAGGAGTTCACGACGGCTGACGAAATCGATGCCGCCCCGGCCCACGGCCTCGAAACCGCTGCCGTCGTTTGTGGAACGCACACCGTTTCCGGTGAGCAGGCGCCGCAATTCTCCGCCGGTGTGGTCGTCGAGCCGGACCTCGCCCTCGATGACGTGGACCTCGCTGCGGCCGTCGTGATCGACGGCGAGGGCGAACTCGGTGCCGAGATCGACCGCGCGGTAGTCGGGAGTCTCGATGGTGAAGCCGCGAGCGGGCTCGGGCACGGAGGCGCGCAGGCGACCGGAGCGGCAGGAGACCAGCCAGGCATCCACCAGTTCCAGTTCCGCCGGACCTTCGACGATGAGGCTGGCTCCGCTGAAAAATTCGACCTGGGCCAGCCCCGAGCGGAGGGAAAAACGGCCGGGTACCAGGGTGGCACCTTCGGCGTGGGCGAGGGCGGGTTCGGGCCACTCCGGTTCGACGAGTCGGCTGAGCACGGCGATGCCGGCCTCGGTCGTCGGTTCCCCGGTTCCCGCTGGAACACCGGACGGGCGTCCGTTCAGCCACAGTGCCGAGAGCGCGGCGGCGAGAAACACGGCGGAGGCGGCGAGGGCGAGCCACGCGGTGCGGCCTTGGCCGTTCCGGCGACGAGGTTCCGTTTTCGGTTTGGGCAACCGGACGAGAGCCGCCATCTGATCGGCCACGGCGTCTCCGGCATGGCCGTGGAGCAGGGCGGCGTGCGTCTCCACGAGGTCGAGGTAGATCTCGCAGGCATCGGGGTCGCCCCGGAGCCGGTCGTTGAGTTCGGCCAGGTCCTCCTTCGAGGCGAGGCCGTCGAGCCAGGCCGAGGTGAGGCGGGCGATGCGTTCGTGGCGTTCCTTGCGATTCATGGGGTGGGGAAGGATTCGGTCTGGCCGAGCCGGGACTCCACGCATTTCTGGAGCGCGGCCCGGATGCGGAAGAGGGCCTGGGAGATGGCGCCCTCGGTCTTGCCATCCTGCTCGGCGATGGCCTGGACCGAGGCGCCGGGACGGTAGCGACGCTCGATGAGTTGGCGTTGCTTTTCCGGGAGCTGGGAAACGCAGCGCCGCAGGGCGCCGAGTCGGGTGTCGGCGTCCTCGGCCCGCTGTTCCTGCCGCTCGGCGAGGTAGTCGAAGAGTTCCTCGTCGAAGACCAGTTGTTCCCGGGCGTGCTTGCGCCGGTGATTGAGGACGTGGAAATACGCGACCTTGCAGGCCCAGGCATTGAAGTTGGTGCCCGGTTCGAAATCGTCCGCCTTGCGCCAGAGAGTCAGGTTGGTTTCCTGGAGTATGTCCTGGGCGCGGACCGGATCGTGGCAGAGCGACACGATGTAGCCGAACACCGCGGACTGGGCGCCGGTCAGCAGTTCGATGAATTCTTCGGTATCGCGATTCATGGTGGAATCCGAGAGGGGCGCGCTTGAAATGTCCGCCAACCCTAAGGGAAACCGCCCCGAGCGGCACTATCTCACGCGGAAAATCGCGATTGCGCCGGAAAAAAGCTGGTGAGATCCGGGGGTGCCGGGCCATTTCTTGGAGTCACTGGCCATGCAAGTCTCCCTTCGAATCGCTTTCGCCACGAGCCTGGTGCTGACGCTGTCGAGTGCCCGGATCGATGCGGCGGAGCCTCTGCCCGCCGATCATGCTGAGCGCATGAAGGCGGGCACGGCGTTGTTCCGCGAGCGGATCCGGCCGGTGCTGACGGCGCAGTGCCTGAAGTGCCACGGGG
>JAUIGT010000045.1 GCA_030432615.1 Verrucomicrobiia bacterium | reverse complement strand
GCTGGGCGGACGAACCCTGGGAATGGTCGGCTACGGGCAGATCGCCCAGGCCGTGGAAAAGCGGGCCCGGGCATTCGGGATGAACGTCATTCACTGCCGGACCACGCCGAGCGATCATCCCGATTGCCGCGCGTTCGAGGACCTGCTGTCCGAGTCGGACATCGTGGGCCTGTTCGTTCCGCACACCCCGAAGACGCACCAGTTGCTGAACCCGACGACGCTTGGCCTGATGAAACCGGGCGCGGTGCTCATCAACGTGGCACGGGGCAAGGTGGTCGATGAAGCCGCCATGGTTGCGGCGCTGGAGAGCGGTCATCTCGGCGGGGCGGGACTCGACGTGTTCGAAGCCGAGCCGAAGGTGCATCCCGGGCTGCTGAATCGGGAGAACGTCACCCTGACGCCGCACCTCGGTGGGAGTACCCGCGCCGACCGTCGCGGCGGTCGCCTGGAGGCGGCGGAGAATGTGGCCCGCGTCCTGCGGGGAGAGACGCCATTGACGCCGGTGAACGAGCCGGTTTCAATGAAGGCATGATTCTTTCGACCACTTCGACCGACGCATGAGTTCCGGCAACGATTCCCCGGCAAAAAGCACCGCCGACGATTCGGTCCGCGTGGACGTCTGGCTCTGGTCGGTGCGCCTCTTCAAGAGCCGCACCCTGGCGGGCGAGGCCTGCAAGAAGGGGCGGGTCGAGGTCAACGGACAGCGCGTCAAGCCGGCCCGTCAGGTCCGCGAAGGAGACGAGATCATGGTCAAGAAAGGCCCCCTGGTGCGAACCGTGGCGGTTCGGGAGACGTTGACTCGAAGGGTGGGGGCCAAAGAAGTGCCCACCTACCTGGAAGATCGCACTCCCGAAGAGGCCTGGGAAAAGGCGGCCGAGATTCGGCGTCGCAATCGCGAGGGTATCCCCGATCGCGAGGAAGGAAGCGGGCGTCCGACGAAGAAGGATCGCCGCGACCTGGAAGAGGTCATGGCCGAAGCCGAAGAGCGCGAGGCGTTGCTACGCAAGCTGGCGCGGACGATGAAGACTTCGCTCCTCGTTTTCGGAATCTTTCTGTTCGGGGCCGGTTCGGCAATCGCGGCCGATCCGCCGAAGCGGAGTTTTCAGGCCTCCGAAAAGTCGGTGGTCTTCAAGATCGCCGAGAACCTCTCGGTATCGGCGGAAAAACTGCAGCCGGAGACGAACGAGACCACCGGCGTCATGACCGGTCTTTCGGCCTCGGGCAGTGTCATCATCAAGACCAAGCCGAAAGGCGCCAGCGACTGGATCATCGTGGCCTGCGACAAGGCAACCTACCAGAGCGAAGGCGATGTCATCGTGCTGACCGGATGGCCGGCCGTGAAATCCGGCCTCCAGATCCTCCGGTCCACGGCTCCCGAGACCTACGTGCGGGTCGAGCGAGCCTCGGGCAAATGGGCCATCAAGGGGCCGCACCGGATCGACCTGAACTTCGGGAAGTGAGGCGGGGGCGGCTTGGAGCTTGGAGCGTGGAGCGTGGAGCGTGGAGCGTGGAGCGTGGAGCGGTGCAGGGTGCAGTCAGAACATAGGTAACACTTCTGGTTGGGCGCTGGCGCGCGAGAAGCGAATGCCCGGGAGCGAGGCGCGTCTTCTTGGCGGGGGCGAAGGTAAACCGCGAACGGGAGATCCCTCGGCTTCGCTCGGGATGACAAGGAAAGTGAGCTGGCTGGGAAGAGGGTGGGCTGGAATGCTGACTGGGAGCGGGAGAGCGTTGGGGTGCTGGTTTGCGTTGACCGGTGGGGGGCTCTCCTGCTATGAAGCGAACTGTTTCAACAACATCCAGATACCATGAACGAAGAATTCACTTACCAGGGCGGGGAACTTCCACCAGAGGTGCTGACTGCTTATCTCGTGATCGGTGCGGTTTCCCTTGTCGTAAGCCTGGTGATCGCCATCGTCCTCTGCATCCTCTTCAAGAAGAACTACGAGGCAATCCCGGAGCCCTATCGAAAGCTGGAGCCGAACAAGGTCTGGCTCATGCTCATTCCCCTGTTCAACCTCTACTGGATCTTCGTCGTCGTCCTGCGGCTCTCGGATTCCTACAAGGCCTATTTCGACGCCCAGGGAGATACCAGCGTCGGGGACTGCGCTCGGAACATCGGGATGGCCTACGCGATCTGCACGGCCTGCAGCATCATTCCCTGCGTCAACTACGTGGCCGGACCCGCGGCCCTGGTGCTGCTGATCATCTACCTCGTGAAGGTCTTCGACTTCCGGTCGAGAGTCCTCCAGGGAGGGCAGGCCGTCGGGTGACCACCGGCCTTGGCACGAACCATTTTCTCGCGAAGCCGCAGTCGTTCGACTGCGGCTTCGTCGTTTTTCCTGATCAGAGCTTCGCCAGGGAATCGTCCAGCGCGGCGAGAAGATTGCCGATGGTCTCGTCGGTTTCGTCGCCCATGTTGGAGATGCGGAAGGTGGTGCCCTTGATCTTGCCGTAGCCGCCGTCGAGGGCGATGCGGTGATTTTCCCGCATCAGGCCGACGAGCTTGGCGGTGTCGATCTCCCTGTTGTTGGCCACGCAGGTCAGGGACTTGGAGCGGAAACCTTCCGGCGCGAAGAACTCGAAACCGTTGGCTTTGACCCATTCGTGGACGGTGTCGTTGAGCCGTTCGTGGCGGGCGAAACGGTTCTCGATGCCCTCCTCGAAAATCACGTTCAACTGGTGTTGCAGGCCGTAGATCGTCGAGATGCAGGGCGTGCTCGGCGTCATGTCCTTCTCCTGGTTCTTGGCGAACTCGTGGAAGTCGAAATAGTAGCCGCGGTCCTCGATGGTGGCCGACTTTTCCATGGCCGCTTCCGACACGGTGAAGAGAGCCAGCCCGGGAGGCAGGGCGAGCGCCTTCTGGCTGCCGGTGAGCATGACATCGACCCCGAGTTCGTCGGTGGGCGTCGGCACCACGGTGAAGGAGGAGACGGTATCGACCACCAGCATGACGTCGTCGTATTTCCGGCACACGGCGGCGATCTCCGCGAGCGGATTCATCACGCCGGTGGACGTCTCGTTGTGGATGAAGGTGACCACGTCGAACTCCCCGGTCGAGAGCTTGTCATCGACGTCGGCCGGATCGATCGGCGTGCCCCATTCGTATTGCAGGGCTTCCGCTTGCTTACCGCAGCGGCGCGCCACGTCGACCCACTTGTCGGAGAACGCGCCCGAGCAGCAGCAGAGCACTTTCCGGGAAGCCAGGTTGCGAAGGGCGCCTTCCATCACGCCCCAGGCGGACGAGGTGCTGAGAAAAACGGGGCGCGTGGTGCCGAAAAGCGTCTGCAGCTTCGGCTGCATCTCCCCGTAGAGGGCCTGGAAATCCTTGCTGCGGTGCCCGATCATCGGCGTGGTCGTGGCTGCGTAGGTGGCCGGCGAAATCTCGACGGGGCCGGGAATGTGGAGACGGATGTGGTCTTGGCTCATGATGGGTGGAGAGGGAAAGTGGTCGATTACGCCGAAGCCGACGGATCGGATGGCAATCGAGGCCGAAATAAGGATGCAGCCGCGTCGATGTAAACCGGAAATGCGGGGACCGACGGGGGGGGAGGCGCTCAGCCTTCCGGATCCTGCCAGAGGAAATGGCGCAGCCGCAACTGGTCGGCGATGCGGGCGGCTTCCGCGGCGCGAGGGCCGCCGGCCTGGGCGATCTGGTCGGCCACGGCGACCGCCGAACGCTGGTCGCCTTCCTCTTCCTGCAGGAGGCGAATGGCGGCGAGGCCGGCCCGGTAATACCAGTCGTATTCGGCCACCGGTGCCGCCGCCACCGGACCGGCCGGGGAACCGTTGCTGACCACGTCGCGGTAGAGGGCCAGGGCCTCATCGACTCTGCCGAGCGCCTCGAGACACTTGCCGCGACGGACGGCTGTCTGCAGGCGCCACGATTTGGTGGCCGCCTCGTGGCGACCGGCCTCGGCGAAGGCCTCGGCCGCGGATTCCAGCATCGCGGTATTGTCGGATTCCATCAGTGAAGCACCCGCGAAGAGGGCCTCTCCCTTGTCCGCCAGGGCGGCAATCTGCAAAACGGGATCGACGTCTTCCGCAGCGATCACGGCGTCGAAATCGGCGACGGCTTCGGCGAATTGCTCGAGCGAAAGGTGCAGCAGGCCGAGTTCGTGGCGGGCGGCGTTCGCCAATTCGTGCCCGCTCTCCGCGACCCGGGTCCAGAGCGTGATGGCGTCGGAGCGGTAGGAGGGATCGAGGGATTGCGCGGCGGATCGAGCCGCGAAGAACAGGGCCGGTTCGGCGAGCGAGGAATCGGGCGCTTCCTCGGCGAGCGACTGGAAGGAGCGGATCGCATTCGGAAAGTCGCCGGCCCGATAGTAGCTCTCGCCCAGCAGCATGAACACCGACGGGCGCCGCTCTGAGCGCGGCCAGTCGTTCAGGAAGCGGTCCGCGCGGGTGATGGCGTCCAGGTTCTGATTGGCGGAGACTTCGACCCAGATGGACACGTAGTCGAGCCACTCGTGTTGCTCCAGCGACAGGGGATGCGACTGCGCCATCTCCAGGTGCTCGCGAGCCGACACGGACTGGGCCGGCACCTGGTTGAGGTACATTTCCGCCAGGGCGATCTGGGCATCGGCGAGCCGGGGATGATCGGGAAAGCGGCGCACGAATTCCTCCAGGGTTTCGAAAGCGCCCGGCTCGGACTCACGGGCCTCGAACAGCCCGCGTTCCAACAGGAGATCACCCGAGACCTCGGAGTCTTCGGAAGTGAGGCGAGCGAGTGCCGCGGCGAAAGTGTCGTAGTTTTCCATCTCGCCGGTGGCGGCGGCGGCGAGAGCACCGTTGAAAGCGGCGGCGATGCGGGACGCGGAAGTGGCGCCGGGTTGCTCCAGCGTTTTCCGGTAGTCGTCCAGAGAACCCGGGCGCTGGTCGCGGGCGAACCGGAGTCGGGCATCGAGAAGGCCGAGCCGAACCTGGGTCGAGGGAAGGGCGGCGCGCGATTTCAGCTGGCGGAGGCGTCGGTCGGCTTCGTCGAGGAGCCCGGTGTCGATGAGCGCGTCGGCGAGTTGTAGTTCCGCCGCTTCCCGCAGCGGGTGTCGCGGATAGCCGGCGAGAAAGTCCCCGAGGGCGGCCACCGCCACGTCGGGCTGGCCTTCGGCGCGGGAAACAACGGCGAAAAAGAACAGCGCGAAGGCGCGGCGCGAGGGGGCGCTTTCATCGCCGCTCCAGGCTTCCAGGCGCCGGAGAAGGCCGGGCACGCGTTTCTCTCCGAGCTGGTTGAGTCGCTGGAACGCCGCCCCGGTGAAAGGAGAATCGGGTCGGTCCGCGATCAGGCTCTGCAGCAGCAGGGCGGCCTGGCGAAAGCGGGACTCGGCCAGGGCGACATCGGCCCGGCCGAGGGAGGCGCGATCGCCGGCGGGTGTGCCCTCCGCTTCCCCGGCCACTTCGCTGAACAGGGAACCCGCTTCATCGAATTTGCCCTGTTTCAGGGCGATGCGTCCTGCGAGCAGGCGGCTCTCGAAGGCGGCGGGAAACGAGTTGGCGCCGGCAGGGGCAACAGGGTCGGGTGGCGGACTCGACCCTGTCGGATCGGGCATTTCCTCGAGACGCGTCCGGGCTTGCCCGTAGCGTTCCCGCTCCATCTCGATCCGCGCCGCGAGGATGACGGCACGCTGGCGGGTGTCGAGGGCGGCCTCGGCGTCTTCGGACAGTGCGGTGAGGAGCGCGACGGCTCCTTCGCTGTCACCGGTGCGGTGGCGGGCGATGGCGAGGTTCAGGCGCAGTTCGTCGGCATCGGGAAATCCCGGCGGCAACGATTCGACCAAGGGGGAGAGTCTTTCCACCGCGTCCTGGTAACGCCGCGCCTGGATCAGGGCGAGGCCGTGCCAGAAATCCCGCTTCGGGCTCCGAGGAAAGACGTCGTCGCTGATCGCGTTCAGCGCGGCCGAGGTCGCGCGGGAGCGGACCAGGGCTTCGAGGCGGAGAAGACGGACGGCTTCGGCATCGGCGGGCGCGAGGTTGTCGGCCGCCTCGATGAGCTGGTCGAGTTTTTCCGCCGCGAGGGCGGAGCGCCCCTCGCGAAGCGCGCTCACCGCGGACACGTAAGCGGGACGATCCGCGAGCGCGGTCGCGGACTGGGCTCGCAACCCGGTGCCCGGACTGGCGAAGACGACCATCCCGACGACAACGCCGAGCGACGATACGGCGCCACGGAGACCGAAGAGAGGCATCGCCATGGGAGGGATCGCGAAAGTCGCCCGGTCTCAGGCGCCTTTTCGCCGTTTGAGGTAATCGACCACCTTGCCGTCGTCGTCCCCGGCGGCCCAGACCACGCGAAGGAAATCGGCGGGAGCGACATCGTGCTCGCGCAGGAAGGCCCGATCGCCGCCGCAGCCGTACATGATGTCGGGGTCGAGTTCGCCGCGCAGCTTGGCCCGGGCCTTCACGAGAATGCGTGGCAGCCAGCGAAACCCGTCGAGTTCGGAATCCTTGGGCGGCAATTCCCCGGGTTTGACCTCGTGGTCGCTCAACTGGCCGTTCATGACCACGTCGAGGTAGTCGCGCCGGACCGAGGCCACCATCACCGCCGTGGTCAGGGTGGGCTCGCCGCCGTCGCCGAAATCCTCCACGAAGTCGAAAAACTCGCGCGGCTTGTACCCGATCGAGGTGAGGAAACCGAGATCCTCGTCGGTGTAGTAACCCTGAAAATTGGTGTCGCCGGCGCGGTAGCGAGCGAGGCAGCGCTCGAAGAGTTCGGTGAATTGCTTGTCCCAGTGGTATTGGCTCATGGAGGTGGGGGGAGGTTGGAAAGTTCGAGTTCGGTTGGGGGGGAAGGTTCGTGCGACGTTCGACGCGCCTTCGGTTCGCAACTTACCGCCGACCCGCCTCGTGGTCTACGCCTGCTTTGAGTCCCGGAATTCGTCGGGATGGGAGAGCACGTAGCTGATGCGGCGGAAAGCCTCGAGCGCGGGGGTGGCCTTGGGATCGCGCTCGTGGGCGGCTACGATGGTGTCGATGGCCTGGCGCTGGCCGTCATTCTCCGCCCGGTGACGCTGGCCGGAGGAACTCCTCCAGACCTGGAGACAGGTGCGCAGCAGTTGCTTGCGGGGCACGTTGCGTCGGAGCAGGCGCGTCATGCCGGCTCCGGCTTCCTCTCCGGCGACGGAGGTGCCGCCATCGACCAGGCCGCGCTCGATGGCTTCGCTGCCGGGGGAGAGGGAGGTGCCGCTCTTCCAGGCCAGCAGGGCCACGAAGATGGCGAGGCCGAAGAAGAATCCGTGAAAACGGTAGCGGCGAATGATCTTCATGGTGCCACCGGATTCGACGGTGCCGTGAATGGTCTCGTCGAAGACGATTCGGGACTTTCCGCCGAGCAGCCAGACGAGAAAATCGGGCTGGGATTCGCGCCAGAGAGCCTCGTTGCTGGCGAAGTAGCTGTCGGTGGCCAGGATCACGGTGCCGGCTCCGAATTTCCGCTCGACCACCACCGGCTCGCCCTCGACGGTCGCCGCCACGTGCCATTCGGGGCTTGCCGTGTCGAAACGATACTGGCTTCGCCAATGGGGAAGTGCACCGGGAAGTCCCGTGGTCAGGGGATTTTCACCGCGCCTCGCTTCCCAGCCTTCGTCGGGTCGTTCGAACTCGTCGGGAATCTCCAGGTCGATCTCCAGCAATTCGGTCAGGCGAGGACCCATCATCTCCGTCCGCATCTCCTCTTCTTCCTTGTCGTCGTCCTCGTCCGACACTGGTTCATCTTCGGGCGCGTCGTTCTCCTTGCTCTCCTCGTTCGCCGTTTCTTCGATTTCGTCCTTCTCCTCGGCGGGCTTTTCCCCGGCGTTGTCCTTGTCCGCATCCTTCCCTCCGGCGCCTGTTTCCCCGTCGGAATCGCCGCCCGGTTCCGAGGCTTCCTCGTCTCCCTTCTCCCGCTCGCGCCGGATGCGTTCGCGTTCGTCCCACCATTCCTCGAACGCGGTTTCCTCCTCTTCCTCGGCGAGGTCGAACTTCCGGGGCACCGAGCGCGGGTTGAGCGTGATCAGGAGCCGGGCGCCGTCCTCCCGCACCGCCCGCAGAACGGGAGAATCCTCCGGGGCCCGCAGACGATCGAAGGCGCCGCGGGAGAGACCGCAGAGCCAGAGGGCGGTGTCGCCGTCGAGAGTGTCGATACTCATCAGCGATTTCCGATTCCGGTTCACCTCGAGCTGGGGCAGGGCGGCGAGGGAATCGTGGAGCGCGCGGGCGCCGAGCGGGTCGCTGCGGAGGGTCGAGTAGTGCGGGTAGATTTCCCCGGAGGCGAATCGTTTCTCCAGCACCGCCACGTAGACGATCACGAGCAGGGCCGCCAGCAGGGCGAAGCCGAGCAGCGGCGCGAGGCGCGTGTTTCCGGAAGGCGAGGGCATGGAAGCGGGAATTCAGGAGGAGGCGGGCTGTCCGCCGGCAGCGGTGCCGGGGCCGGTGGGCTCAAGGGTGATGCGTTCGTAGTTGGCGGTGAAACGATCGATGGCGTCGCGCCCGATCTCGTGCAGGCCGTACCAGACGCGCTCGAAAAGGCCGACGTTTTCCTGGAAGGCGTCCTGCAACTCGGGCAGGGAGCGGGCCTTGAGCCGGAGTTCCCGGGTGTAGTCGCGATTCGATTTGAAGCGGGCCACGCGGAGAAGTCCGCGTTCGCCGAGGTTGGCGAGGCTGGCGAGAAAGAGGGCGCGAATGGCCAGCCGGTGCTCGCCCTTGGCAATCTGTTCGCGGGCCAGGCGCATCCACTCGTCCTCGGGTAATTGGGTAGCCACGATGGCGTCACTCTCGAGATCGATGGGACCGGCCAACTCGACATCCTCGACCTCGGCCTCCTTTTCGCCGCGGCGCTTGCCGACGACCAGCGTCACGATCCAGGCGACGAGGCCGACGATGAGAGCGATGAAGAGGATCTTCGCCAGCAGGGCGATCCCGGCGCCCGCGCCGGCGGCTCCGAGGTCGGGACCGGATGGGGCGGAGCGTCGGCCTTCGAAGAGCTTGCGGAACATGCGCTCGATAGCTTCCCCGATGGACTTGATGGTTCGCTCGGCGGCATCGGCGAGGTCGTTCATCGTCTTCGCCAGCCACGACTCGGAGCCGTCCTCGGCCTCCTCGATGGCCTGGCGGGGGAGGCGCCACTGATAGACCTTGTCGCGCAGCGTTTCCTCGATCGATTCTGAAAGCTCGGCCGCGCTCGGGGTTTCCGGCGTGGTTTCCTGGGCCGAGGCGGACGGGCTCGCCGCGCAGAGCAGGAGGGCCAGGGTCAGGGCCGCGGATGCCGAGCCGCCCCCGGGACGGAGAGGGCGTTCGTTTTCGGCCCGGTCCAGCCGGCTGAGCAGGTCGGCGCCGGTCTGGCGCGAGAGTCCGCGGAAACAGCGTAGGGTGTAGATGGCCTTGAGCAGGGGATCGATGACGAGGTAGGCCAGCAGCGTGGTTCCGAAGAGAAAGGTCGTATTCAGGATGGCGTGCATCGGGCTGAGGGTGAAGACCGTCTCCACTCCGAGGAAGGCCTTCAACGCCATGGGAATCAGAACCGAGGCGCCGAGGAGGTTCAGCCAGATGAAGAGGGAGAGCACCAGGACGACGAGCAGCACGAGGTAGTTCTGCATCCAGTTGCGCTGGGCGAGCGCGGCCGATTGGCGGATGACCTGGCGGAGCGGTTGCCGGCCGAAGTCCTGGGTGAAGGCGAGGACGGTGGCGTTCTGGAAAAAGGCCACCGTCCAGCCGAGAAAGATCGAGGAAACGAGCGTCACCGGCAGGGCGAAGGCGTGGACGAAGGCCTGCGCGGCGAGGTAGCGCCCCTGGCGTCCGGTTTCGAGATCGACCCGGTTCCCCGAGGGGTGGAGCTGCTGCCAGAGCGCACGGCAGAAACGTCCCTGCCAGAATTTCATCCACAGCCAGACACCGGCGAGCGCGAGCGAACCGAAGGCGGCGTCGCGGGCCGCATGGCTGGAGCGGCTCATGTCGGCCCAGAAAAAGAAGGCGCCGAGGACGAAGGGAACGGTCCCGAGGTAGTAGAGCCAGAGGTGCGCCAGCGGCGTGGTGCGGAGCAGGTGAAAGGCCTGTTCGGCCAGATTGAGGACGCCGATTTCCGACTCTTCCCGGCTGCGTTTCCCGCGCCGCCGCCGGGTGGGCACCGTGGCCGGAGTCGCCGACGCGGAACCGCCGGGATTCTCGCTCGTGGCGGTTCCCGTGGTCGGTTTCGGCTGGGTTTCGATGGCCATGAAGGAGGGGCGAAGTCTACTGCCAGATGGTGCCGTCGTGGAAGTCGGCGGGAATGGAGAGCAGGACCTTGGCGAGGGCGAGGTAGACGAGCCAGATCACCGCGATTCCGATGGCGAACTGGATGACGGGAGCCACCGGCAGGGGCAAACCGCGCCGGCGGGTTTCCTGGGCCGGGGCCGCCAGTTGGGCCGCCAGGCAGCGGGCGCAGGTCAGCTTGCCCTCGTGCTCGGTGATGCACTCCGCGCAGTAGAAGGTGCCGCACGACGGACAGCGCGCCGAGGCGGGACGGCTCGGGTGCACGAGGCAGGTCGTCCTGGCCAGGGGCGTGCTCATGGGGCGGGGGAGGAGGAATCAGCGGAGGGAGGCTCCGGAGGGGAGGACGGGGAAATGGGCTGGGCGAGGCGTTCCGACCAGCGCCGGGTCTGGACGAAGCCGGCGATGCCGATGCCGAGCTGGGCGAGCGCGATGAGGAGGAAGAAGAGATAGAAGAGGAATCCTCCCAGCGCCGAGATGTCGGCGAAGGCGCGCAGGGGACCGATCGCATCGACGGTGAGCGCGGGATCGTTGATGGCCTGGTCGATGTAGAAGACCATCGCCACCACGCCGAGCAGGACCTCGGCGACCAGCTGCCACCACAGCAATTGGCGGACGGGAGCGGGAGTGGGCTGACGCGAGGCTCCGGCGACCGCGGCGAGGAGCGGGGTTCCCGAAGCCAGCGCCAGCAGCAGGGCGAGTCCCGCCAGTGCGATCCCGGAGAGATGCAGCAGGAGGATGAGGACGGCTCCGAGCGCCGCCTGGCCGGCGAAGGAGAAGAGCGCGGTCTTGGGAATCCGCATTTCCAGTGGCTGCCCGGTTCGCCGGGAGCCGGGGAAGGCATCGTGGCCGTCGTCCCGGATGACGAGATCGGCCTGGGCGCTGCGGATTTTCTCACTGAGCCGGCCCATGACCTCCCGCGCCCGCGCCTTGCGATTGATCGTGACGATGGGCTCCCGCTTCAGGGCGGTCTGCAACTCGAACACGCAACGGGGCCCGAGCACGAGATGCCGGATCAGGAGGACCAGGAAAAAGACGCAGGCGGGAAGCGGTCCCGCCAGGGTCAGCACCAGCAGAGGCCACTCTCCCGGTTCCCGGTTGAGAAGAAAGACGAACCCGAGCCCGACGGCGGCGAGCAGGCCGACGAAGTAGCCGATCGCACCCATCACCAGGCCGGAGGCGGGCGCCATGGCGATGGCGTGGATGTCGCGATAGCGGAAACGCTTGTATTCCTCGGAGAAGGGAAGCAGGAAGCCCGAGCCCTTGACGTATAGCAGGTGATCCTCGCCCAGCCAGAGACTGGAAAAGCCGAGGGCGCTGCGGGCGAGGCGCTGGTATTCTCCGAAGGCGGTCTTCATCGTCCGTCGAGGGATGAAAAGCGGATCAGGTGGCGGTGGCGGCGGCCTCGTTCCATTTCTCGTAGCAGGCCATCATCGCCAGCATCTCCCGGACCGCGGCTCCGAGTCCACCGAAAATGGCGCGGGAAACCAGGTGGTGCCCCACGTTCAGTTCGGCGAGGTGCGGCACTTCCATGAGGCGGACGAGGTTCACGAGGTTGATGCCGTGACCGGCGTTGACCTGGAGGCCGAGTTCGTGGGCGAGCACGGCGGCCTCCTTCAGTTGCGCGAGTTCCGCGCGTCCCCCGGCCACTTCGGCGTTGGCGAAGGCGCCGGTGTGCAGCTCGATCATTTCCGCCCCGGTGGCTTTCGCGGCCCGGACCTGGTGGGAATCGGGATCGATGAAAAGACTGACCCGAACGCCCGCGGTGCGGAGCTGGTCGATGGTCGAGCGGAGCGATTCCCCGGCCCCGGCCACGTCGAGTCCGCCCTCGGTGGTGATTTCCTGCCGGTTCTCGGGCACCAGGCAGACGAAGTCGGGCTTCACCCGGAGCGCGATCTGGAGGATTTCCGGGGTGTTGCCCATCTCCAGGTTCAGCTTGGTGTGGATCTTTTCCCGCAGTTCGAAGACGTCGCGATCCTGGATGTGGCGGCGGTCCTGGCGCAGGTGCACGGTGATGGAATCCGCGCCGTTGGCTTCGGCCTCGTGGGCCGCGGCCAGCAGGCTCGGCTCCGCGTTGGGCAGGTCCGGCAGCAGGGCGTAGCGGGCCTGGCGCAGGGTGGCGACGTGATCGATGTTCACGCCCAGTTTCAGGAGGCGGTCGGTGGAAGTGTCTGGCATTGGAAATGGGACGGCTGTTCCCGAGAGACAACGAGTCGGGCGCCGGCACTCTTGCAAAAAGAAGGGCCGAGGCCAACTCCCAATCCGTCCTCCCTCAGTCGGATCGCCGATGGTCGCTGGAGCGGGTGGTGCGCAGGGTCACGCCCTTGGGGGGAGCGCGAAGCTCGTCGCGCTCCTCGGTGCGCCTGCCCGCGTAGCTGAGATAGCCGGGCCGGCTGCTGCGTCCGCGGAGGAGGTCGCCGACGGATTCGACCAGTTCGGGATGGAAAATCCGCAGGGCCCACCAGAGGGCCGCGCCGATGCCGGCGGAGACCACGATCAGAACCGCCCACGAAACCAGGGCGGGTTCATCGTCGCCGATGACGTGCAGGATGGAGGTCATCCCCACCAGGCCGAGCCACCAGGCGGGCGCCGGTTCCTCCGAGTAGATGAAGACGGCGAACACCACCGCGATGATGCCGAGGGCAAGAAAGAACAGCCAGATGGAGACCCCCGAGGCGGAACTGATGGTCGAGACCGGCCAGAACACCATGATGAGGAGTTCACCGATGACCCCGAGTCCGCCGCCGAAGAAGTTTTCCATCCGCTCCCAGGGCCGCACCAGGTCGCCGAACTCCTCGAAGATGAGGCAGAAACGTCCCAGGAAGATCCCGCACCAGCCCGCGGCGAAGAACAGGAGAATGCGTCCCACCAGGGACTGCGCGACCCGGTAGTAGTTGGTGACGGGATCGATCGAAAGCTGCGCCATGGACCGGTAGGGCTGACTCCCGGAGGATAATGAGGAATCGTCCCCTCAGTCCAGCGGTTCCTTTTCGAAATCGGTTTCGTTGACCCAGCCGGCCTTCACCTTTTCCCCGGCGAGGTAGCGTTCGTAGAAGTTTTTCCCGGCGGGATTTACGTAGTCGATCTGGTCGAAGTAGTCGCCGTTGCCCTCCATGCGCGGATCTTCCTGCTGGCGGAGCTTCTCCTCCAACTCGTCGCGCAGTTGGGCCTTGAGGTCGGCGAACTTCGGGTCGTCGGCGAGGTTGTTCACGCAGTCGCGATCGGCGGCCACGTCGAAGAGTTCCTCCGCCGGGCGCTTCCCGAAATTGAGCTGCCAGTATTCGGTGTTCTCGCCGGAGCGGCGCATCTCCAGGATCTCGGTCTTGGTGGCGCCGCCGTCGGTGTTGAGGTAGCCGGTCTCGGGATTTCCCGCCGGCCAGCGGTCGGTCTCATAGTTGTGAAGGTAGAGCTTGCCGTTCTTGACGATGCCGCGGATGGGATAGCCCCAGTCGTGGGGGCGACCGATGTCGTGACGTTCCTTGCCGATGAGCACGTGGTCGCGCGTGGCGATGACCTGGCCGCTTTTCTCGGAACGGAAGATGTCGGTGAGGCTGCGGCCGGGCGAGTAGGCCATGCCGGTGTCCTCCCAGGCCAGGCCGGCGACCTCCAGAAAGGTCGGGGCGAAATCGATGAAGCTGACGTAGTCGTCGATCTGGCGCCCCGGGGCGGCGATGCCCTTGGGCCACATGATGGCGAGCGGGAGGTGGTTCGACCGCTCGTATTCCTGGCCTTTCACCCGGGGAAAAGGCATCCCGTTGTCGGCGGTGACGACCACGAGGGTGTTCTCCAGCTGGCCGCGCTCTTCCAGCGTCTTCAGCATGCGGACGAGGTGGGAATCGAACCACTCGATCTCCAGCGCGTAGTCGAGCAGGTCGTTGCGGACCGTGTCCGACTTGGGCCAGAAGTCCGGGATCTCGTCGGCGGGAATGTCATCGATCGACTTGCCGCCCTTGGCCACGCCGGAGCCATATTCGTAACCGCGGTGGGGTTCGACCGAGCCATACCAGAAGCACCACGGTTTTCCGTCCGGGCAATCGGCGAGAAAGTCCTCGAAATTGGCGGCGTAGTCGTTGGCGGAGATCCCGCTGGTCAGGGGTTTCGTCTTCCGCTTGTTGTAGGGCGCGCCCGTCAATTGGCGGGGCTTGCCGTTCTCGTCGTGGGCGGTGCCCGGTCCCCAGCCCTTCTGGACGTGACCGGTGAAGTAGTCGCCCTTGTCCTTCAGGACCTCCATGAAACTGAGGAACTTCGTTGGGAAGGCGCAGATGTGATTGGCGGCCTCCTCCAACTGCCAGGAGTTGCGCCCGGTGAGAATGCAGGAGCGCGAGGGGGCGCACTTCGCGTTGGGGGTGTAGGCGCGATTGAAGAGGAGGCCTTCCGCGGCGACCCGGTCGAAGCCGGGGGTCTTGATCCAACTCGTCCCGTAGGCGCCCATGTGGGGAAAGGACGCGTCGTCGGCGATCGCGAAGAGGATGTTGGGTTGCGAGGCGTCGTCGTTGTCGGCAGCCGGCGAAGGGGTCGGTGCCAGTAGTGCGAAGACGACGGCGAGGAGCGGGGGGAAGGGCGATTTCATGGAGACGGCAATCTACCCAGAGTTGGCCGGGCGCGCCAGCACGGGAAAACGTTGGAGGAAAGCGGGTCGGCGGGAAGCGGCCTTCTCCGCCTCACGGTATCGGTTGCGATGGGAGCTTTCGGTAGGGCGGCGGGCGATGAAGGACGGGGTGGTCCGGGCGCGGCCCGAATGATCGCGCGAAGGAGGAGTTGCGGCGAACGCTCGCCGCGGTTGAATTTCCTCCCGGCCTCCCCCAAGGTTCCCGTCATCGAGACGCATCGCATCGACCCGGAGCAGAGCATGCCGCCCCTGGTGGTGCGGCTTCTGGTATTGCAGGCGGTGATCGGAGTCACCGCGGTGGCGATGCTCGTCTGGGAATTGGGTTGGCCTTTCACTCCCGGGCGCGCCCGTTTTGCCGAATGGTTCACGTGGGGCTTGGTGCTCCTGGCCCTGGTGGCCGAGGCGGGGCTGGCCTGGCGGGATCGTTCCCAGTCGAAACTGAAACGCTACCTCATCCTCGGGGCGCTGATCGTGCTTGCCCTCGGTCGATCGGGTCTCGAGCGCCCCCTGCGCGATTGGCTGGGCGAACATCTTTCGACCCGCAGCGCCGCCCTGATCGCACTGGTCGTCGTGCAGGTTTCGCTGGTGGTGCCCTTCGGGCTCCGGTTGTTGCGCGTCACCCGGTCCAGCTTTCTCCAGCGGGCCAAGCCGGGCACGCTCTTCGTGGGGAGTTTCTTCGCGGCGATTCTCGTCGGCATGCTGATGCTGAAGACACCGCAGGCGACGGTCGATGGAATCTCGTGGTTGGACGCGTTGTTCACCAGCACCAGTGCGATCTGCGTGACCGGCCTCATCGTCGTCGATACCGAAACTGCCTTCACCTCCCAGGGACAGGTGGTGCTTCTTCTCATGATCCAGGCGGGCGGGCTCGGGATCATGACCCTGACCTATTTCATGTCGTTGATGGTGGGGCAGGGGATCACGCTTCGTGACAGTGCCCGATTGAAGGAATTGTTCAGCGAGGACAATGTCGGGGCCATGGGACATTTCGTGGCCCGCATCGTGGTCCTCACGCTGTTGATCGAGGCGGTCGGCGCCTTCTGCATTCACTGGTCCTGGGCGTCTCAGCCGGCCCGACCCGGCCGCGAGGCCTTCGATGCGGTTTTCCACTCCGTCTCGGCGTTCTGCAACGCGGGCTTCTCGACGTTTTCCGCCGGGCTCGCCGACGAGGCCATCTCCACCAACCGCGCTCTCCAGGTGACCATCATGGTGCTCATCATCGTGGGTGGAATCGGGTTCGCAGTCCTGCGCGATCTCCCCTCCCTGATCGCCCGGGGCTCGGCGAAATTCTTGAGAATTCCGTTTCGACGCTCGCGCCGACTGTCGCGCTTCTACCACCAGCAGAGCGTCCGTCTCCACACCCCGCTCGCCCTGAAGACGACCGCCGTTCTGCTGATGGTGGGAGCCGTGATCTTCTACTTCGCCCAGGGCGGGAGTTTTTCCGCCGATCGTGCCTGGGAAGCCGGGTTCAACAGCGTCACCGCGCGAACCGCCGGGTTCAACATCGCCGACTTCGGCGGCTACGGATTCGCCGCGGTGGTCCTGATGTGCTTCCTCATGTTCGTCGGCGGCAGCCCGGGTGGCACCGCCGGCGGGGTCAAGACCACCACCTTCGCCGTGGCCGTGGGCGAACTCGTTCGCCTGATTCGCGGCCATCAATCCCTCCAGATTCGCGGTCGCCGTATTCCCAAGGTCATCGTGGAACGGTGCACCGCCACCATCGTGCTGTCACTGCTCTGGGTCGGTCTTTCCATCCTTCTCCTCAGCTGGGCCAACCGGGAGCTGGATCCGGTCGATATCATCTTCGAATGCTTCAGTGCCTTCGGAACGGTCGGACTTTCCCGGGGCATCACCGCCGAACTCGACGCTTTCAGCAAAGTGGTCATCATCCTGAGCATGTTCGCCGGGCGCGTCGGACTGCTGACCCTGGTCCTCACCATCGCCGGGGCCTCGGTGCCGCGGCGCTATGAATTGCCCGACGGTCACCTGCCGCTCAACTGAAGTGGCTTTTTCATCTCTTGGTTTCCTTTCACCCACCCAACCCGCACGCATCGCCCATGAAATTCGCCGTCATCGGACTCGGATACTTCGGATCGGCCCTGGTCCACGAACTGGTCGAGGATGGCCAGGAAGTCATCGCCATTGATTCCCACGCCGCCAACCTGCGCGACATCCAGGACATCACCGACCTCGCCGCGGAGGCGGACGGAACGGACATCGAGGCGCTGCGCCAACTCGGCGTGGGCGAGGTCGATACCGCCATCGTGGCCATCGGGGAGGATTTCGAGGCCAGCCTCATGATCACCGCCCATTGCCAGACCCTGGGAGTGAAGGAGGTCTACACCCGGGTCATCAACGAAGTGCACGACCACATCCTCGGGCTCATGCAGGTGGCCGGAAAGATCCAGGCCGAGAAACTGGCGGCGACCTACTTCACCCGACAGCTCACCAACGAGGCGGTGATGCGCTACTTCGGGCTCGATGCGGACCACGGGATCGTCGAACTGGAGCTGCCCGAGAAACTCGACGGGGCCACGGTGGCGGACACCGAGCTGCGAAAGAAATTCCATCTCAACGTGGTCACCATCCGTCGACCTAAACCGAGGGAATATTCCTTCGATCGCGAGGAGGAGGGGTTCACGGTGCTGGGAACGCCCGAGCCCGACACCAAACTGAAGGTGGGCGACCGGCTCGTCGTCTTCGGCAAGCTCAAGGACATCGATCGCTTCTGCGACGGTTGAGTGAAGTCCCGCGAGAGTGTATTCGCCATTCGTTTGACCTTGCGCCGCGCATCGGCCCGGTTTCCAATGTCGCCATCATGATTTCAGCCTCTCTCCAGGAAAAACTCGTCAATCTCGCCACCGCGTTGGTGGACCAGGAAAATGCTCGCGTGCTCGTCGAACCGCAGGATCGCAGCACGGGCTTCTGGTTCGGTGGCGGCAACGTCATCCAGGATCGCGATGGCTCCATCCTGATCTGTGGACGCTACCGCAACTACGGCGACTCCCGCACCGGGGTCGGCGCCGGCGAGCGCGGACTGGAACTGGCCATCTTCCGGGCTCCGTCGGTGGATGCGCCCTTCGAGAAGATCAAGTCCTTCACCAAGGCCGACCTTGCCTGCAACGGCGTCGGGGTGGTCTCGATCGAGGGCGTTGCCCTGCACCTGGTGCCCGAGGGCGGGATCGAGCTGTTCATCTCCACGGAAAAGGACACCACCTATCCCGAGCGGCTCTCCGGATTCCAGAAACCCGGCACCGGGGTCTGGAGCATCGATCGCATTCACGCGGATTCGGTCGAGGAACTGAGCCAGGACAACATCGAGGAGATCATCCCGAGTGGCTGGGACGATCCCGGCCGTCTCCACTGCAAGGATCCCGTCGTCACCGACCTGCCCAACGGCGACCTCGCCCTGATCTACTGCACCCACCCCTTCTCCTGGTCCAGCAGCGGCACCGCCGCCGTGGTCCGCAAGGCGGGCACCGACACCTACGAGAAGGTCACCGACGACATGCTGCGCCGCGGTCCCGTCTGGGACATCGCCGCCGCCCGGGTGACCGATCGCCTGCCGGTGCCGCCGGTCGGCGCCTTCGCCGATCAGCCGGCCTTGTCGATCTACGCCTACGACAGTTGCGAATGCCTCCGCCAACTCGATGAGAACCCGGCCGCGGTTTCCCGTCCCCGTGGCTGGTCCTGCGAGGAGATCGGCGGCATCGCCGTCGGGCTCGACAGCGAGTTCCCGGCCATCGAGAGCGCCACGGTGGAGGCCCCGATCTTCGTCTCGCCTCACGGTACGGGCTGTTCCCGCTACGTCGCCACCCTCGTCAACGAGGACGGCATCTTCGCCAACTGGCAGCAGAGCCAGACCGACTTCTGCCAGCCGCTGGTCGGGCACTTCCTGCCGATGGAGAAGGTGCGGGAGATCCTCGCGTGAACCGGAGGGGCAGGGGAGGGGCGATCTCCCGGACGATCCGAAAACGATGAGCCTGGAAGATCTGCCCCCGTCGCTGGCCTTGTCCCTCATTGCCCTGGAGCTTCCGAAATACCTGCTTCGCATCCCCCTGGCGCTGGGGCTTTTCTTCACGGCCATCAACGTGGAGAAGGTGGTCACCCGGGCGATCGCCCTCGCCATGCTCGTGATCCTAGGAGTCACCTTCCTGCTCGTGGGCCTCGGTCACAAGACCGTCGTGGACCTGCTCATCGGCATCGCGGGAATCGGGGCGGCTGTCTACGCGTGGTGGTGGACGAAAGTGTAGCATCCTGGCAACCTCGAGCGAATGAAGCGTGGAGGCTGGATCCGCAAGTTCGCCGGCAACGGCTTGTTCTGGTGGGGCGTCTACCTCGGTTCCTACGGGGGCT
Organism: Verrucomicrobiia bacterium; assembly: GCA_030432615.1. GTDB lineage: Bacteria > Verrucomicrobiota > Verrucomicrobiia > Verrucomicrobiales > DEV007 > JAEUHH01. The sequence goes on along the minus strand of JAUIGT010000045.1, from coordinate 1,125 downwards.
TCGTCGAATCCTGGATCTGGAAGGTGATCGATCCGGATCCCCTGCGGAGATGTCGGCACGCCTAGGACGGATGGTAGGAGAGAGGCGATCGGAACGCCTGGCGCGAATCGTCCGTCGGGAAGCTCACTCGAACTGCCCCAGCAACGCGTCGATCTCCTTCTTCACCAAGCCGCCGACGCGGTGCTTGGCGAGGTAGACCTGGGCCATGCTGACGCCGAGTTGCTTCTTCACCCTGGTCGCGTCCCAGTCCTTGAGGACGTAGGCATCGAAGATCTGGTACTGCTTCGGTGACACCTTGTTCTTCACGCGCTCGAGCGCGACGCGGGAAAGGTTGCTCTTCCACTCGATGTCCCAGAGTCGCTCGAGGACATCGCCCTCGTCATCCTCGAGCCGCTCGATGGTGGCGGTGGTGCGAAAATCGCCGTCGGCGCCGCGGGTGCCACCGGATTGATTCATGGCGGCGGGGTTGCGCTGCTTCTTGCGAAACTGGTCGGCGATGCGCCAGCGGGTGATGTTGAGCAGCCAGGTCTTGAAGGCTCCCTTGGCGGGATCGTATTTCTGCCCTTTCTGCCATTGCTTGGCGATGGTGAGCACGGTTTCCTGGACCACGTCCATGGCTTCGTCACTGCCGAGTCCGGCCTTCATCGAGACGCTGTAGATGAGGCGCCAGTAGGTCTCGTAGAATTCATTCCAGGTTTTCTGGTCTTCCCAGTCGGAAAGGCGCTCGATCAGGCTCATGCGGGTGCGGTCGTGGACCTGCTGAAGCGGATCGTTATGCGACGTCTCGGCGTTGTCGTCGCGATCGTCGGCGTTCGAGCGGGAATCGGTCATGGAAGGCGAGGGAGCAGTCAGAGTGGCGGTCATGAGGGCGGATACGCGGACCGGCCCGGGATTCTATCATGAAATTCCTCGGAGAAACGATCGTGCTGTCCATGGAGGGCAAAAATCTCGGTTTTTTCGGAAAAAATGAAATATCGGCACCGACTCGGTCGTTTCTAAAGGAGGGAGGGCCGGTCGTTGCCAACAGGTCTTCCCCGGAGAACGGGCAACTTGCCAGTCCTCCCTCGAAATACGCTGCCCGGCAAAAACCCCAGGGGGAGAAGGGGACGATTCTCCCCGCCCGTT
>JAUIGT010000602.1 GCA_030432615.1 Verrucomicrobiia bacterium | reverse complement strand
GGACGATCACGATTTTCTCAAGTTCGCTCCCATGCTGGCGCAGCACCTCGAGTGGAACAACCGCACCTCGGACGCCTTCGACCTCTATCGGAAACTGGCCGCGCTCGGGGAAGTCGAAGCCCTCGACCGCTGCGTCACCATCTATCCGTGGGTCGATCGCCAGGAAGATGTCACCGACCTGCTCGAAGCCCTCGTGCCGGTCACGGGCCGGGATCGCTACACCCTGCTCCTGGCAAGGCTCCAGGCGGAACGGGGAGAATTCGCGGCCGCCGAAACCATCTACCAGGAGGAACTCGCCGGCAGGCATGCGGAGGACGCCTCGGTCTGGGCCGAACTCGGGGACACCCTCGACGCCCAGGACCGCTTCGAGGAAGCGCTCACCGCCTACCGAACCGCGTTGGAACTGGAGCCGGAGCGCCATGATATCCGGATCCGGCTGGCCCGCCTGCACGTCACCCTCGGCAATCATCCCGCCGCCCTGCTCGCCTATCGCAAGCTCCCCGCCGAAGCCCATGACCGCAAGACCCGCGAGGACTACGCCATGATCGCGAAGTCGCTCGACTCCTCCCGCGACTTCATTCACGCCATCCAGCTCAAGATCGAGGCCGAACCACGGCACATCGAAACCGGTGCCTTCATGGACATCGCCGACGCCTGGGAAAGCCTGGCCGAGATCGACGCTGTCGAGAAAACCCTGCGGGACGGTCTCGTCAAGTTTCCCGAGAGCGCCACTCTCCGCCTGCAACTGGCCGACTTCCTCTCCAAGCAGGGACGACGGGAGGAAGCCTTCGAGGAACTGGCCGATGCCGGGAAACTCGACGACAAACGCTTCGCCTCCCGCCTGCTCTCCCTGGGCTACGAGACGGGTCGTTTCGAGGAAACCCTCCGACTCGTCACGGGGCGAAACCTTCGCTGGTCCCCTTCCGAACGCTTCGACCTGGCCTCCCTCTACGAAGAGACGGGCGATGTCGAGGCGGCCCTGGCCCAGTATCGCCAGGCCGAGGGCGGAGAGGCCGACACCGCGCGGATCGAGGCCGAAATCGCCTTCATGCGTGGTGACGTGGACGGCGCCCTGGCGCGACAGAAGCGCTTCCTCGATCTCCTCACCGAGCCGGATTACGAGGCCTGGACCTTCTACGGCGATCTCTTCCGGGCCGCGGGACGAACCTCCGAAGCGGAGACCGCCTACCGCACCGCGCTCGAACACCTGAAGCAGCAGATTGCCGAGAAACCGGTCGATCGTCCCGCTGTCGCAACCCTTCCCTGAAACGTCAGCCGAGGGACTTCTCGTAGTCCGCGTTGATCAGGCAGGCATCGCCCAGCGCGTCGGCGAGCGGATCGATCTCCTTGGCGGAGAACCCGAGGTGAGAATGGCGGCGCCATCCTTCCGCATGCTTGAACTTGCCGGACTGGTTCCCGACCGCCTCGGACATTTCGTCCATGCTGATGAGGTAGCTGTCCATACCCTGGCTCTTGTCGAGCCAATCCTTCTGGCTCCGGTGAGCGGCCAGCGATTCCCGTTTCTTCTCGTGCACGGGAGTGGTGTCGACCCAGGCGCCTGCTTCCACCTTGCGCCGCAGGCCGTCCCGTAGCCCATGGGGCATGGCGTGGTAGACCGTGGTCTCGCCTTCCACCGGTGACGTTGGCGGCGTGACGTGGAAGTTCGGCATCCCCCGGGCGAAAGCCGCGGTGACGGCGAGGCGGGAGGCGTTCATGTGGTCCTCCATGTAGTCCTGCGGGGAATGGGTCAGGACCACGGTCGGCCCGACTTCCCGGACGACCGCAGCCACTTTCCGCAACAGCTCGACCGAGTAGACGATCTCCAGGTCCTCGCAGACCGGCGCGTGGAACTTGGCTCCGAGAATCCTCGCCGCCTCCCTGGCCTCCTTGGCGCGGACGATCCGGGTCTCCTGCGGGCCGGTTTCCAGGCTACCGCAATTGCCGGTGGCGACATTGAAGTAGTGAATGTCCCAACCCACCTCCTTCAGGCGAAGGAGGGTCCCGGCCATCACGAATTCGATGTCGTCGGGATGCGCGGCGATGGCAAGTGCGGAGGGCATGGGCTTGGTGATCAGTAATCAGTGAATCGTGACCAGGAGCGGATTTCCGAAGAGGTCGGTGTGGATTCGAAGCTCGAGTGTCTTCCTCCAGCAATTCTTCACTCCATCTCACTGAGCTTCACCGGCCGCCCTTCCTCGACGGACTTGTCGCAGGCGAACAGTACCTTGAAGCTCTGAAAGGACTCCTCCAGGCTGGTCATCGGCATGTCTTCCCCTTTCTCCAGCGCGTCGAAGAAGGATTGGAACTGCGCCTGGTAGGGATGGTCGGCGACGTCGCCCGAATCGGCCAGGGCCACGGGCAGCTCGGTCCACAGCTTGTCGCGCAGGGCGAACTTGCTGGAGTAGATCTTGTTGTCGAGAATCGACCCTTCGCTGCCGCAGAGGTGGGTGTGGAAGTAGTAGGGCTGCATACAGTCGATGACCGAAGCCACCTTGGCGACCTTGCCGCTCTTGAACTTTAGGATGGAGGCGGTGGTGGTCGGGTATTCGTACTTGTCGAAGATCTCGTGCTTCGACTGGCTGGCGTAACTGGTGACCTCTTCCACATCGCTGCCCATGCAGAGCAGGGCGGCGTCGAGAGCATGACATCCGGCGGAGAGCAGGCTGGAGCCGCCGTTCTCCTTCGTGGTATTCCAACGATACTGGCCGTACCAGGGACCGATGCCGTGGTAGTAATCGACTTCGCCGTAATGGACATCGCCGATCATTCCGGAATCGAGGAGCGACTTGATGGTCTGGAACTGGCTGATGAAACGCAGTTCGAAACAGACGCAGGCCTTGACGCCGTTGGCATTGACGGCCTCCCGGATGGCCTTGCAGTCCTCCCAGGTCAGGGCCATGGGCTTTTCGAGGATGATGTGCTTCCCGGCCTCGGCGGCGGCCACGGCCTGCTCGCGGTGCTGATTGGGATAGCTGGTGATGGAGACCACGTCCATGTCCGCTTCGGCCAACATCGTTCCCACGTCCTGGAAGGCGCGAATAGAACCGCCGTGGGTTGCCGAGAGCTGGGCGTCTTCGAGCGGACGGGAGGAATAGACGGCGGTGACTTCGCCCTGATCGGTGCCGTTGATCGCGTCGATGTGGGCGGTCGCCGCCCAGCCATATCCGATGATGCCGACTTTGGTAGCCATGGTAGTGAGAAGGTCGTTTTGCTGTTTTTACCGAAATGGAAGAACCCGGGGAACGCAACGCCCCGCCGGGAAAGGCATCCTGCCGGTCGGAACAGGCAAACGCAACGCCAAAGCCCGGTTTTTCGATGGCTGGATCACGTGGTAGAGCGGGCGGAGCCGCAATTTGCGAATCGCGATCCGCGATGGGCGATTGTCTGGACATCTGCGTCATGTGTTCAGGGAGGCCCGGAAGGGCGGCAAGATGGCGGCGCTCACCGTTTCGTCCGCCTCTCGACGCCCCTCCAGGGCTCCACTGAACCAACTCTACCGCATCCCCGGAATCCGCTTCGCTTCACCCCGGGCAACCCTCTTATCGCCGCTCCGGGGCTATCCCTTCGCCCCCAACCTTCCAACCTTCCAACCTTCCAACCTTCCAACCTTCCAACCTTCCAACCTTCCAACCTTCCAACCTTCCAACCTTCCAACCTTCCAACCTTCCA
>JAUIGT010000601.1 GCA_030432615.1 Verrucomicrobiia bacterium | reverse complement strand
CTTTTTTCTTCCTTCCTCCCATGAGCAACCACCCCAAGAAGAAACTTCGCATCGGCGTCCTCGGACTCCATCATGATCACGTCTGGAGCAACCTCGAGGAACTGGCTCGCCTGGATGACCATGCCGAACTCGTGGGCGCGGGCGATCCGCACCCCGAACTTCGCGATCAATACGGCGCCCACTACGGCGGGGACACTTTTCCCGAGTATGAGGCGCTCCTCGATGCCGAGGAACTGGATGCGGTCTACCTTTTCGGCAGCAACCGCGTCAACGAGGACCTCGCGGTGATGGCCTGCGAGCGCGGGCTGCATTGCCTGGTGGAAAAGCCGATGGCCTCGACCCTGGCGGGCGCCGATCGCATGCTGGCGGCGTCGGAAAAGGCCGGCGTTCGCCTGGTGATCAACTGGCCCTTCGCATGGTGGCCACAGTTGCAGCACGCAATTTCCCTCGCGCTCTCGGGCGAGATCGGGCAGCTCTGGCAGGTGAAATACCGGGCCGCGCACGAGGGGCCGAAGGAACTGGGATGCTCGAAGTACTTCTGCGAATGGCTCTACGACGAGGAACTCAACGGCGCCGGCGCGCTGATGGATTACTGTTGCTACGGGTCGTTGCTCGCCCAGGTGCTGCTGGGAAAACCGTCGAGCGTGAGCGGCGTGAAGCTCAACACCGGACTGAAGCCGGACCTCAAGCTGGAGGACAACGCCATCCTGGTGATGAGTTATCCGCAGGCGCTGGCCACGACCGAGGCCAGCTGGACCCAGATCGGAAAACTGACCGCCTACACCACGGTCATCTACGGAAGCGAGGGAACCCTTATGGTCGAGCCGCGTCACGGGGCGGCCTTGTTCAAGGCCACCGCCGACGACCCTGAGGGCGTCGAGATTCCCGTGCCCGGGGTGGCGCCCGATCTCGCCACTGCGAGCGCGCACTTTCTCCATCTCATCCGGAATCCCGAAGCGGAGGCGCATACGCTCTGCGACGCGGTTCACGGGCGGAACGCCCAGGAAATCCTCGAAGCCGGGCTGATCGCCAGTCGGGAGGGAAGATCGGTCGGGCTGCCGCTGGAGTGAGGGGAGGCGGGAAAGAGCAAAGGAGGAACCGGTTGAGATGGTGGCCATGATTCCGCTGGCGTCCGTTTTCACCGAGTCCCTCGCGGACCTCCTGCCGGCGGTCCTGCGGTCATCGACCCTGTGGACGATCGTCATCGTCATCGCCGAGCTGTGCGCCCTGGTGAGCATGGTGCACGCGATCATCCGGGCGCGGACCGCTGCCGGGGCGTGGGGATGGGCCCTGGGACTGTTTTCCTTTCCCTTCATCGCGGTTCCCCTCTACTGGATCTTCGGACGTAAGCAGTTCCGGGGTTACCGGGAGACGCTTCGCGAAGTCCAGGAGCAACGGGAAGACCTGGTCGAGGAGATCATCGACGCGCTCGAGCCGCACGTGAGCCGGCTTTGTGGCGAAGAGGTTCGTTACGGGAAGCTGCTGGAGAAGATCAGCGAGCGCTATTTTACCGGCGACAACTCGGTGGATCTCCTGATCGACGGGGAAGCGACGTTTGGCGCGATTTTCGACGCGATCGAGAAGGCGGAATCCTACATCCTGGTGCAGTTCTTCATCATCAAGGATGACGAGCTGGGGCGAGAGCTGCGGGATCGTCTTACCGCCAAGGTGAAGGAAGGCGTGCGGGTCTATGTGCTCTACGACGAGATCGGCAGCCACGGGCTTCGGCGTTCGTTCGTCCGTTCGCTGCGGGACGCCGGGATCGAGGTTTCGGAATTCCAGACCACGCGGGGCAAGAGCAACCGGTTCCAGATCAACTTCCGCAACCACCGCAAGATCGTGGTCGTCGATGGAAAGGTGGCCTTCGTCGGCGGGCACAACGTCGGACGCGAGTACCTGGGTCGGAGCGAGAAATTCGGCCGTTGGCGCGACACCCACGTGGCCGTGCGTGGTCCGGCGGTGCTGATGACGCAACTCGTGTTTCTGGGGGACTGGTACTGGGCCACCCGCCGCATGGTGAAGCTGGACTGGCGTCCCCACTACATCGCGCCGGACACGGGAACCACCGTCCTGCCCCTGGCGACCGGACCGGTCGAGGACCTGGAGGGCGGGACGCTGTTCTTCATCCACTCCATCAACCGCGCCCGAAAGCGACTCTGGATTGCGAGTCCCTACTTCGTGCCCGACGAGTCGGTTCGGGTGGCGCTGCAACTGGCCGCCCTGCGAGGAGTCGACGTGCGGATCATGTTGCCCGAGCGTCCCGATCACAAGACCGTCTACCTGGCGAGCTTCGCCTACCTGCAGGAGATGGAAGCCGCCGGTGTCCGTTTTTTCCGCTACCGGGCGGGTTTCCTGCACCAGAAGGTCATGCTGGTCGATGATCAACTCGCCTCGGTGGGAACCGCCAATCTCGACAACCGCTCATTGCGGCTCAACTTCGAGCTGAGCATGGTGGTGCTGGGCCCCGAGTTCTGCGGAAGAATCGAGCGGATGCTGGAGGAGGATTTCGCCGAGTGCCGGGAGATCGACGGCACCGATTATACCGCGAAGCCTCTGTGGTTCCGAGCCCTGGTGCGCCTCGCACGGCTGGCGGCGCCGTTGTTGTGAGATCGGTCGTGAAAGATGGCCGGGCGATTTTCAGCGGCATCGAGCTGAAGTGAAAACCGGTCTCGTCGAGGCTTCACGGATTGTTCCTCAGGTAGGATTGAATGTCAGCCTTCAATTCGGAGATCTCTTTGTCGATTCGCTCGATTTCCGAACGGTTGGTCCGGACCTTGATCATGTTGGTCGTTAGATCGGTTTCCTCGTAGAGCCGATTCTTTTCGTCCTCCAGTTCCTTGATCCTTTCATTCCTGATTGAGACATAGCGAGGCTGCTCCGACGAAGCGTTCTGATCCGTTTCGCCTTCGATCTTCAAGCCTGAAGGGGGCGCAAGGGAGGGAAGTTGTCGGACGAATTCCCGATCGCTCGGGGACAGTCGGGAAATCGCCAAGCGGAAGTTCTTTCCATCGACTTGGCGAGTGAAGAAGATGTCGTCCCCCGTCTTTCCCACGATCGAGACTTTCAACTCCCGCCCCTGGAGGTCGGTAATGGCTCTTTCGATCGGGAAAGTCGGTGTCAGTGGTGTATCCGGGAACGGTGCGCTCCCGCTTTCCTCCGCTATCTCGGGCTTTTCGCAGGCCGGGGTGGCCAGTAGCAGGAGCGGTAGCACAAGTCGGGCGATCGAGTCCTTTAAGTTCGCTTTCACGACGGGCATTCGTTGGATTCCGGGTATTTTTCGCTTTCGAGTCTTGCTCCAAAGTTGTGCCGAAGGCCGCGCAGTCAAGGCTTGTCTTCGAGGAAAGAAACGTCTGGGTGAAGAATGACTGCTTGAAGAGCTTCGAACCGCCGGCTTTCTTCGCTCCCGGGCTGTTTCAGTATTCGCGATGATTGGCAGTCCGCTCACCGAGCTTCCCAGGCAAAAGCAATCCTCACATTCCGATTCGACTCATGAAAAAACTCACCATCATCACCGGTGCCAGTTCCGGCATCGGTGCCGCCACCGCGAAGGTCTTTTCCGAGGCCGGTTATCCGCTCCTCCTCCTCGCCCGTAGGCTCGAGCCGATGGAGGAGCTGAACCTCCCGAACACGATCTGCCGGGCGGTCGATGTGCTCGATCGCGAGGCGCTCAAGG
>JAUIGT010000600.1 GCA_030432615.1 Verrucomicrobiia bacterium | reverse complement strand
CGACGTCGACGTCTACATCGAGCAGCCCTGCCTCTCCTACGAGGAATGCCGCGTCATCCGCGACCACACCGACCACCCCTTCGTGCTCGATGAATCCATCGACGGCATCCACGAGCTGCTCCGCGCCAACGCCGACCGCGCCATGGACGTCGTCAACATCAAAATCGGCAAGTTCGGCGGACTCACCAAGGCGCGCCAGGCCCGCGACCTCTGCGTCTCGCTCGGCGTCGCCATGACCATCGAAGACGCCTGGGGCGGAGACATCGTCACCGCCGCCATCGCCCACCTGGCCCACAGCACGCCGACCGCGTTTCTTTTCACCGCAACCGACTTCAACAGCTACGTCACCGTCAGCACCGCCGAGGGAGCGCCGCGCCGGGAAAACGGACGCATGGCGGCCTCGACCCGGCCCGGGCTCGGAATCGAACCGCGGATGGATGTCCTCGGCGAGGCGCTCTTCGAGATCGAGTGATCAGGAAGCTCGCTCCCGCTCGCGGTATTGCGTCGGGGTCAAGCCGGTGGCGGAGCGAAAAGCCCGGGTAAAGGCGCTGTGATCGCAGAAACCGCATTCGTGGGCGATCTCGGAAACGGTTCGGTCCGTTTCCCCCAGAAAGCGGGAAGCCGCCTGGAGACGGGTGCGGGTGATGAACTGGGTGGGCGTGATCCCGAAGATGCGCTTCACGAGCCGGGCGAAGCGCGCCGGCGAAACGCCCGCGCGCCGGGCCAGTTCCCGGGGCGAAACCGGATCCCCGAAATTCGTCTCGAACTCCTCCAGCACGAGGGCCGCCTGTCCGGGAACGTCCTCCACCGGAACCGGTTCCCGCAGGTCGCGGGAGAATCCGATCAACCCGACGATCTCGCCATGCTCGTTCCTGAGGGGGAGCTTCGTCGTCAGGCACCAGCAGGGACGATGGGGACGGAACCACTGCATCTCCAAGTGGTTGACCAGGGCTCGGCCCGTTCGCAGGACCCGCGCATCCTGCTCGGTGGGGACTTGTCCGAAGGGTCCGGGACAGACCTCCGAGGGTCGTTTCCCGACGAGTTCGCCCGCCTCCGCGAAACCGTGCCGCTCCGCCAGGGAACGGTTCACGACGAGATACCGTCCCTCGCGATCCTTGAGGAAGAAGGCCAGGTCGGGTGCCTCGTCGAAGAGGCGCTGGAGGACAGCGCTTCCCACGGCGAACCCGCCGGCGCGCGCGACGAGGTCCGCGATTTCTTCTCCTGTGCCTGTTTTCGTGCTCACGATTGCGATCGAGTCAAGACAAGCAAAGCCTTTCCTGCCATCCTTTTCCAGCCTTCGATTTTCCGATTCCCACTCCCGACAAAGCCATGAGCGACCCCTCCCTTTTCCGCGGCGGCATTCCCGCCCTGATGACTCCCTGCGACGACGCAGGAAATCCCGATCACGACGCCCTCGTCTCCACCGCGACGGGATTGATCGAGGCGGGAATGCGGGCCGTCGTCTACTGCGGCTCGATGGGCGACTGGCCGCTGCTGACCGACGAGCAGCGCCGCGAAGGCGTGCGCCGCCTGGTGGAGTCCGGCATTCCCGTGGTCGTCGGCACCGGCGCCCAGAACACCCGCATCGCCGCCGCCCATGCCGCCCACGCCCGCGAGGTCGGGGCCGGCGGCCTGATGGTGATCCCGCGGGTGCTTTCCCGGGGCAGTTCCCCCGCCGCGCAGCGAGCCCATTTCGCCGCCGTGCTGGAGGCGGGCGGCGACCTGCCGGCGGTCATCTACAACAGTCCCTACTACGGATTCGAAACGAAGGCGGACCTGTTCTTCGAACTGCGCCGGGACCATCGGAACCTCGTCGGATTCAAGGAATTCGGCGGCGCGGACTCGTTGAGCTACGCGGCGGAATTCATCACCAGCGGCGATCCCGAGCTCGTGCTCATGGTCGGCGTCGATACCCAGGTCTACCACGGCTTCGTCCATTGCGGCGCCGTGGGCGCGATCACCGGCGTCGGCAACGCGCTTCCCCGCGAGGTGCTGCGTCTCCTCGAGCTTTGCTCCCAGGCGGCCGGCGGAAATGCCCGCGCCCGGCGCCTGGCGGCGGAACTCGACGAGGCGCTGCGCGTCCTGTCGACCTTCGACGAGGGCCCCGATCTCGTCCTCTACTACAAGGAATTGATGGTCCTCGAGGGGCATCCCGAATACGGACGGAACCTCTACCCGGAGGACCGCCTCAGCGAAAGCCAGCGCGGCTTTCTCCACGCCCAGTGGCGACTCTTCCGCGACTGGTGGGAAGGGTGGGAAGGGAAAGCCTGATTCCTTCCCTTCCCTCGCACCTACGCCAGCAGTTCGCGGATCACGCCCCGTCCCTCGAAGCCGGTGAGCCGCTGCTCGAGGCCGTTGTGGTACCAGGTGAGCCGCTCGTGATCGATGCCGAGCAGGTGCAGGGCGGTGGCGTGGAGTTCCCAGCTGTGAACGATGCTCTCGACCGACTGGAACCCGAGTTCGTCGGTGGCCCCGTAGCCGATGCCCGGCTTGATGCCGCCGCCCGCCATCCAGGTGGTGAAAGCCCCGGCGTTGTGGTCGCGGCCCTTGCTGTCGGGATTGTTCGCCCGCGCCTGGGCCGCCGGTTGCCTACCGAACTCGGAGGTGCAGATGACGAGAGTGTCCTCGAGCAAGCCGCGTGACTTCAGGTCGGTCAGGAGCGCCGCCGCTCCCGTGTCGAGCACCGCGCCCCAATAGCCGTGGTCGCGCACGATGTCCTCGTGGCTGTCCCAGTTCGGGCGAATCTCCTTGGCGGTGGTGTTCTCCGCGCCGCAGTAGACCTGGACGAAACGCACCCCGCGCTCGACGAGCCGGCGGGCCAGCAGGCACTGGCGGCCGAACGGTCCGATCTCGGGATGGTCGAGCGCGTAGAGCTGCTTCGTCAGTTCCGTCTCGCCGCGCAGGTCAGTGACCTCGGGCGCGCTGAGTTGGAGCCGCGCCGCCATCTCGTAGGCGGCGATGCGGGCGTCGAGTTCGCTGTTCCCGGCACGTTCCCGTCGGTGGAGTCGATTGAGCCGCTGGAGAAAGTCGAGCCCCGCCGCGTCGCTCGCCGGCGTAACTTTTTCCGCTTCCTCCGGCGGAAAGAGATCGGCGATCGGTTCCTCGGGATTGGTGGTGTCGATCGTCGTCGCCTGGTGAACGGCGGGAAGAAATCCGGCTCCCCAGTTGATGATCCCCCCGGGCGGGAGACCGCGAGGGTCCGGCAGAACGACGAAGGCGGGAAGGTTCTCGCACTCGCTGCCCAGCCCGTAGGTGACCCACGCTCCCATGCTGGGAAAACCGGGCAGGGTCTGGCCGGTGTTCATCAGGAAGCAGCCGGGTCCGTGCAGGGCCGTCTTGCTCTTCATCGAGTAGATGAAGGCCATGTCATCGACGCAGCGCGCCAGCTTCGGGAAGAGGCTGCTGACCCACCGACCCGATTCCCCGTGCTGACGGAAGGCCCACTGGCTCGGCAGGCAGGCGCCCGGTTTCGAGGCGAAGAACTGCAACTGGCCGTCGGGATCGAAGGGCTGACCGGCGCGCCGTTCCAGTTCCGGCTTGTGGTCGAAGGTATCGACCTGGCTCCAGCCGCCGGGACAGAAGATCTGGATCACGCGCTTGGCCCTGGCCGGGAAATGTCCGGCCCGCACCGCCTGGGGATTCGTAGACGACGCCGCGCGCACTTCTCCGGACAGCAGGGCC
>JAUIGT010000599.1 GCA_030432615.1 Verrucomicrobiia bacterium | reverse complement strand
GCCCATTCTGCGCGGATCGTTTCAAGTCCGGTTGTGGAAATATGAACGGACTTTCGCCCGACGAAATCGTCCAGTTGCGACCAGGCGACCAGGTCGAAGTAGGCTCTTGGGGCGGTCGAATCTGGGAACTGAGCTCTGGCGAGGTTTCCGGAGAATTCCGGGCCAGATTGTACTACCGCAATGATCCAAACCACCCGATGAACCACTTCGATTTGATTGCAGCAGACGTTTCCAAAGAGGCGGTGAAGGACGTTCGTCAGACTTTGGATTGCCTCCTCATCAGCAACGAGATCACTTTCACCGCCCGAGCCTGGAAGGAAGAATGGCGAAAACAAAGGGAAGCTTTCGAGGCAAAGAAAAACGCGAATTTGGTGAAGATTCTCATCGGGAGTATGGCGACCGTTCACGTAAACCCGACGTTGAAGCCAGAGGCCTTTTCCGGGTAGAATTCAGGAGGGTTGGGTCGCGGACTCAACCCTCTTTGGCCTCGCGTTTTTTCCCGCCCGCCCGATGAACCTGCCCCTGAAAATATCTCTCCTCCTTTTCCTGCTGGGAACGGCTGCCCTCGCTCCCGCGGCGGAAGGCGATCGCATTTCCTTCAATCGCGACGTCCGTCCGATTCTCTCGGACCATTGCTTCGCCTGCCACGGCTTCGACGAGAAGGAGCGAAAAGCCGACCTGCGGCTCGACATCCCGGAAGGCGCCTTCGCCACTTTTGAGAACGGGGTCCGGCCCATCGTTCCCGGCGAGATCGAGGCCAGCGAGGTCTGGTGGCGGGTGATCGCGGAGGACGAGGACGACCTCATGCCGCCGCCGGATTTCCACAAGCCGTTGACGGGGGAGGAAAAGGAAACGCTGAAGCGCTGGATCGAGCAGGGCGCGGAATACCAGGCGCACTGGGCCTTCATTCCACCGACGAAACCTGAGGTCCCCAAGCTCGAGGGCACGCGGCCGGCGAATCCGATCGACACCTTTCTCCAGGCGCGACTTGAAGCGGAGAACCTCGCGCCCGCCGAGTTGGCGGACAAGGAAACGCTGATTCGCCGGGTCACGCTCGACCTCACCGGGCTGCCACCAACCTCGGAAGAAGTCGATGCCTTTCTCGCCGACGAATCGCCGGAAGCCTACGCGACGCTCGTCGATGGACTGCTGAAGCGCGTCACCTACGGCGAGCACATGGCGCGCTATTGGCTCGACCTCGCCCGCTACGCCGACACCCACGGCCTCCACCTCGACAACGAGCGCTCCATGTGGCCGTATCGCGACTGGGTGGTGCGGGCCTTCAACGAGAACGTGCCCTTCGACGACTTCACCCGCTGGCAACTGGCCGGCGATCTCCTGCCCGAGCCGAGCCGCGACCAGCTCATCGCCTCGGGATTCAACCGCTGCAACGTGACCACCAGCGAGGGCGGCAGCATCAACGAGGAGTGGATCTATCGCTACGCCGTCGATCGAACCACCACGACCGTCGAGGTCTGGATGGGCCTGACCGCCGGCTGCGCGGTCTGCCACGATCACAAGTTCGATCCCCTTTCCTCGGAAGACTACTACTCGATGTATGCCTTCTTCCACAGCGCCGCCGATCCGGCGATGGACGGGAACAAGATCGATACTCCGCCCATCCTGCGGCTGACCTCGAAGGATGATGAGAAGCGCCTCGCCGAACTCGACACACTGGTGGCCGCCATCGACGGACGCATCGAGAAGGCGGTGTCCGCCATCGCCTACGCCGACCCGGCCGAGCAGGACCCGGCGCCCCCGGTGAAAACGGTCGAAACCGTGTGGTTCGAGGACGCCTTTCCCGCCGGGACGAATCCGCAGGCCGCCGGCGATCCGTTGCGGCTGGTGACCAAAGGGGGAGGCGAGGTCTTCAGCGGGGGCGCGGCCCTGAAACGGAGCGCGAAGAACGCGGTGGGCCAGGATTACTTTTCCGGCGGCGCGGAGTTCGTGATTCCCAAGAACGGTCGCTTCTTCGTTCACGCCTTTCTCGATCCGAAGGATCCGCCACGGGCGATCATGGTGCAGTTCCACGTCGGTGGTTGGAATCACCGCGCCGTCTGGGGCGAGCAGGGCGCGATCGGTTTCGGCAAGCCGGGCACCCCCGAGAACGTGCTCATCGGTCCGCTGCCGAAGCCGGGCCAATGGGCGCGGCTGGAGTTCGACGCCGCCCAGCTGGGATTGAAAGCGGGCGCCAAGGTCGGCGGTTACGCCTTCACCCAGCATTCCGGCACCGTGACCTGGGATCGTTTCGGAGTGGCATCGAAGACGAATCCTGTCACCGATCCCGCGTGGTCTTTCGCCGCCTGGAAAAAGCAGAACCAGGGCAAGCGCAACAACGACCTGCCCGAGGGACTGCGCCAACTGGTGCGCGGCAAGCAGCCGAAAGACTGGACCGAGAAGGAGGCGAAACAGGTCTTCGATTTCTGGCTGGCCAATTTCTACGCCGGCGCCCGCGATGTCATCGATCCGCTGGACGCGGAAAAGGCGCCGCTGATGGCGGAGAAAGCGCAGATCGAGAAGGACACCCCCATCACCTTCGTCATGGCCGACCTGCCCGAGGCACGGGAGAGCTTCGTGATGCAGCGTGGGCAGTATGACAATCCGGGCGAGAAAGTTTCGCGGGGCGTCCCCGCGTTTCTTCCTGACCTTCCCGCGAAGCCGAAGGACCGCGATTACAACCGGCTCGACCTCGCCAACTGGCTGGTGAGCGGGGAGCATCCACTGACGGCGCGCGTCACCGTGAACCGCTTCTGGCAGCAGTTCTTCGGCACCGGGCTGGTGAAGACGAGCGCCGATTTCGGTTCCCAAGGCGAGCCGCCGAGTCATCCCGAGTTGCTAGACTGGCTCGCGGTGCAGTTCGTCGAGGACGGCTGGGACATGAAGCAACTGGTGAAGCGCATCGTCACCAGCCACGTCTACCGTCAAAGCTCGCGCATTTCTCCCGAGTTCCTGGCGCGGGATCCCGAGAATCGTCTCCTCGCCCGCGGCCCGCGTTTTCGCCTCGACGCCGAGGTTCTGCGCGACCAAGCCCTCTTCGTCAGCGGCCTGCTGGTCCCGACGATTGGTGGCCAGGGAGTGAAACCCTACCAGCCGCCGAACATCTGGGAACCGGTCGGCTTCGGCAGCAGCAACACCCGCTACTACAAGCAGGACACCGGGGACGCCCTCTACCGGCGCAGCCTTTACACCTTTCTCAAGCGCACCGCGCCGCCGCCGTTCATGGCCAGCTTCGATGCACCCAATCGCGAGCAGAGTTGCTCCGCACGCGGACGCAGCAACACCCCATTGCAGGCCCTGCAATTGATGAACGACATTCAGCACGTCGAGGCGGCGCGGAATTTCGCCGAGCGCATGCTGACCGAAGGCGGCGACACCGCCGAAGAACGCATCGCCTGGGGCTGGCGCACCGTCACCGCCCGGGAACCGGACGACGACGAACTGGCCATCGCCCTCAACGCCCTCGCCCAGCACGAGAATCGCTACGCCTCCGACGAAGCCGCCGCCAACGAGCTGGTGACCTATGGAGAGAGCGAACCCGATCCGAAACTGGCGAAGCCCGAACTCGCCGCCTACACGCTGGTGGCGAACCTGCTGCTGAACCTCGACGAGGTGGTGAACAAGAATTGAGATGCCTCTTATCAGCGCAAGAGGAACCCGACGCCCATAAGACTCACCTACGGTTCAT
>JAUIGT010000598.1 GCA_030432615.1 Verrucomicrobiia bacterium | reverse complement strand
AAGGCGCCCGCCGAGTGGTTCGCCGAGTTTCTCGGGCGGATGTCGTCGCTGGCGCTGGGCGCCGTCGCCGCCGAGCCGGAAGCGCGACCCTCGGCGATGTTCCGGGGCGAGACCGCGTTCGGCGCGCCGCTGACGTTCATGGACAAGATCGAATCGCAGGGCTGCCGGATGGTCGATACCACTTGCGGCGACGTCATGAAAGTCTGGCGCCGGGTGCGGACCTACGCGAAGACCGGTGTCACTTCGATCATCCACGGCAAGGCGGGCCACGAAGAGACGCGAGCCACCGCTTCGCGGGCGATGGGAGAGGATGGCAAAGGGCACTACCTGGTGGTGCTGACGCTGGAGGACGTGGATTTCGTCTGCGACTACCTCCGTCACGGTGGTGACCGCGAGCAGTTCCTGGAGCGATTTCGGGGCGCGCATTCCGAGGGCTTCGATCCGGATGAGCATCTATCCGAGGTGGGCGTGGCCAACCAGACGACGATGTTGAAGTCGGAGACCGAAGAGATCCAGCGGCGCATTCGACAGGCGGTCCTGGACCGGGACGGAAGCGACAGTGGCTTCCAGGTCTTCGATACCATCTGCGGCGCGACCCAGGAGCGGCAGGACGCCCTTTTCGAGATGCTGCGAAAGAAAATGGATCTCCTCCTGGTGGTGGGCGGCTACAACAGCTCGAACACGTCGCACCTCGTGGAGATCGGGGAGCAGGAACTGCCGACCTTCTTCATCCGCGATGCCTCCTGCCTGCGCTCGTTGGAACAGATCGTGCATTTCGACCTGGAGAAGAAAGGCGAGGTCACCAGCTACTCGAAGATTCTTCTCGGGAAGGAACCGGCGGTGGTCGGCGTGACCGCGGGCGCCTCCTGCCCGGCAAACCTGATCGAAGACACGATCCTGCGCGTCTTCGCGCTGCGCGGCATTTCCGGGGACGAAGTGGCCTCGGCCTGAGCGTCTTGGCTGGCGCGTTCAGGGTAACGCAATTGGCGTTGCTATTTTCCGCCGGACTGGGCAGAGTTCCCGCATGCAGTGGTTCTACCTCGACGCCAATCAGTTGCAGGTGCCGGCCGACGAGAGCGAACTGGGCGGCCTGATCCAGAATGGTACCATCACCGCGGAAACTTTGCTCTGGAACGAAACCATGAGCGACTGGGAGGCGGCCGCGTCCCTGTTTCCGGATTGGTTCGCGGAAGCCGGAAGCGCGGAAGTTCCCGTCGCGGAACCGCCGCAGGATTCCGCGCCGATGGTCACTCGCCCGGCGCCGAAACTGGCCGCGGGAGGGGCCACGAAGATCGGCCTGGTCAAGCGTCCCATTCAGACGGCGCGGAGTGCGGTGAAGTCGGGAGGTGACGCGGGTTTGGCCGACGAGGAAACCCAGCCGCGCAGTGACCTGATCCGCGACCTGGCCTCGTTCATCGGGGCGCGGGCGGGCTGGATCAAGTTCTTCGCGATCGTGAACATCATCAACGGCGTGCTCGCCTGCCTCACCGTGGTGGGCGCGGTGGTGGGATGGCTGCCGATCTGGCTGGGGGTGATCCTGCTGAAGGTGGCCAATCTGTCGGTTTCCGCGCAGTATTCGGGTTCCCAGGAGGAGCTGGAAGAGGCGCTCGACCGGGCGGGTTTCTACTTCAAGCTGCAAGGGATCCTCATTTTCGTGGTGCTCGTCTTCATGGCCATCAATATCGCCGTCCTTTTCGTTTCCGGCTTCGCGTCCATGTTCGTCATTCAGCCTCCGGAATAACCGTTGTTACGGAAATCTTAATTAATTATTGAAACGGACGTGCATTTTCTGTTAATTACGAGAATTCGTGGAGATGCGAATTCTTGTTATGAATGGTGCTCCTTCTTCTTTTCTTTTCCTTCGATCACTCTTTTTCGTGGTCTTCGCGGCGCTGTTTTGCCTGACCGGTTGCAGTGATCCCCAGGAGACGGCGGTCGAGTCGCTTGGCGAACTGGGCTATGGCTTTTCGGTCGATGACTATCTCCTGGCGGCGGAGGCGGGGGATATTCCGGCGGTTCGATTGTTTCACGAAGCCGGGATGGAAGTGGATGCCGTCAATGGTTCCGGTACCACCGCGCTGATGCGGGCGGCCACCGGCGGTCGCCTGGAGCTGGTGGAATTGCTGCTCGAGGACGGTGCGGACCTGGGCGCCACGAACGATCGGGACCGGACGCCGCTGATGTTCGCCGCCGAGGGCGGAAGGGTCGATGTGGTGCGCCTGATGCTGACTCGAGGAGCCGATGCCTCTCTCCGCGACCGGGAAGGCTGGACCGCCCTGAAGTTGGCGGCTTTCCAGGGAAGACCCGGGGTGGTCGAACTGCTCGCCGGCAAGGTGGACGAGGAAACCCTCGACCAGGTCCTGCTGGTGGCGGCCTTCAAGGGAGATACCGCCGTCATCGATCAACTGCTCAACTACGGTGCCTATATCAACACCCGCAGTCCGGAGAATCTCACGCCGTTGATGATCGCGGCCCAGGCGGGGAATCTCGATGCGGTGAAATTCCTGCTCCAGAATCGAGCCAATCCCTATGCGATCGACGGCAATGAGCACACCGCCGCCAACCTGGCCGAAGAAGCCGGTCACCTCGCGGTCAGCGAGCTGCTCTACGATCCTGCTTCGGTACTGGAAGTGGCCGACAATGGCGGAACCTCGGAGGATCCGCTGCTTGAGGCCGACCCCGAACTGGCGGAGGCGGCCATCACCGATGCCCTGACTGCCTTGGGCGGGGGGGAAGCTCCCGTCTCCCAGGCGGAACTCGTGTCGATGGCCGCTCCGGAGGAACCGGTCGATGAGGTGATGCCGATTCGGACCGGGACGCGGAACAAATCACGGCTGGCTTCGATCAACGGTCGGGTGCTCGGCGCCGATGTGGAGAGCGCGGCTCCGGCATTTCCCGTCGCCGCTTTGACTCCCACCGATGCCCCCGTCCCGGGTAGCGCACCCACGCCCGCGTCTCCGGCTGAGTCCAAGTCCGAGGAACGTGGCTCGAATCCGCCAGCGCCGGCTTCGTCGAGTGAGATCGGGATGCGAAATCCGGTGACCGCGTTGAAGATGAAGGACTATCGAGAAGAGCCCCTGCCCGTCATGCTCAAGGAGGTCGAGGCGGAGGCCGGGATCGCCAGCGTGCGGGTGCTCTCCAGCCGGGATTCGGAACCGGTGAAGGTGGAGGAGGGGGCCGTCATTCCGGGCACCAGTCTCAAGTTGGCCAGCATGGACGCCAAGTTCGTCAGCAGCAAGATGGGCAAGGGCAAGTTGGTCGATGTTTCCAGCATTCTCGTGGAGGACACCGTCTCCGGTGCCAAGCACCTGCTGGTCAAGGATGTCCCGGGGCGCTCCACCGACACCTACGCCACGCTCATGCGGCCCGGCAGCCCGTTCGAATACGTGGTCAAGAACGGCGACGTCTTCCAGGCCGTGACCGGCGAGGAAGGGGAGCAGGATTACGAGGTGCTCGACGTGCGCCCCACCCAGGTCGTGATCCGAAACGTCACCACCGAAGAGGTCATCACCGTCGAAAGGGACGGGATCGCGATGCGCTGAGCCGAGCGCTCTCGCGGGATTCTCATACCATTTCCGAGAAAAAACCTGACGATTTTCGGAGGCGGTTTTTCTCGGGGCGAGGCACGAGGAGGACGCGATGCGGGCATCGCAACCGACGAGCAACGAAGCAACCGGGGAGAACC
>JAUIGT010000597.1 GCA_030432615.1 Verrucomicrobiia bacterium | reverse complement strand
GGCACTCTGACAGTCTGCGGTGGCGTGGTTCTGCAGGCGGGTGACGGCGGTATCGGCGGCAATGCCACAGCTACCGGAACCCCTGGCCAGAATGTGCGCGCCTATGGCGGTGATGGCGGTCGTGCGACGGACGCGGGTGCCGGGCGCCGATAACCTGCCCAGCGCCGGGGGGGGCGGGAACACCGCCGTCAATCCGGCGAAGATGGAAGTCTGGAGTCTGCAGAGCCTGCTCAGTTATGAGCTAAGCTCACGGGACTATGTGAAATCTCGAACCGTGGTGCGATCACGATGAAAAGCCAGCCTTTCAATCGGCGGATTTCCCCCGCACGACGAATTCGCGCCTTCACGATGGTGGAACTGACCCTCGCGGTGACGATCAGCATGCTGGTGGCTTCCGGCTGCCTCATGCTCCTGAACCTTCACACCTTCTACATGAATGAAGTCTCGGCGTTCCGCTTTCTGCGTGACGAGGCTCCCCAGGTGAACAGCCTGGTGGGCCAGATGGTGGGCAAGGCGACTTCCTACCGAATTCACAGTTCCCCCGCGGAAGCCTTCGCCGGTGCGGCGGCGGTGAACTCGGGAGGGGAGGCGGTTCGGCTCCTGTTTCGGAATCCCAGCGGGATGATCGAGCAAAGTGTCATCGCTTTCGAGACGGTGAACGGCGAAGGCATGCTGAACTATTATCGCCAGAAGAACGGGGTCTGGCCGGCGCAGGAGGACTGGACCATCACCAGCCAGGTCTCATCGGTCGTCTTCTCCGACAACAGCGGCGTGCTCCTGATGGAGCTCACTGGTCCGGAAGGGGAGCAGATCACCTATTCCGGAACCAGTCAGTAGCAGATTTCCCCCGAACCCCAACCCAGCAACCATGAATTCTCCCTTCAAAATCAGACCTAACGCCGGACATGAGCGACGGCGCCAGCGTGGCTACGCCTCCATGGCGATGGTGGCGGTGGTGGGAATGATCACCCTCTTCGGCCTCCTCGTCACCTATCGAGATGCCATGCGGTCGCACGAGTCGGAAAAGCGTTCCCAGATCCGACTGGACTACACCCAGAAGGAGGACGCGTTCCTCCGGGCGTTGGTGGCCAACGTGCCCAACAGGGCCATCGACGCCATGCGGGACCAGTCCCGTAGCCGCGCCAACAACCTCACCTGGCAGCAGATCTTCAACGAGGCGATCGAGATGGCCAACGCCGAGCAGTCCATCAGTGCCCAGATGCTGATCGATACGGGGTTGCAGGACGCCATCGTGGCTAATCCGGGGGACGACGATATCGCCAGTTCCGGCTCCATCGTCACTCCAGTCGTGGGAAGCGGCGGTTACGTCAATCCCGGTGTCACCCAGAGTTCGCCGCTGCTGCTGGACTCCAGGTTCAGCGACAAGCTGCCCGATCCACTGGCCACCAATGCCGCAGTGGCGCTCGACGACTCGCTGCATCCGGTGATTACGCATGAGAAGCAGTTCTCCGCCGGTTGGAACACCGAGGCGGACCTCTCGGTGGATCAGTATCCGCTTTTCAATCGCATTCCCTATCCGAATATCCGTTTCGGCTACACCACTCCCGGGAATCGGTTCGTGGCCAAGCGCAACTGGTGGGCGTTCTCGGTGCGATTCGGGGGACAGGCGGCGGGAGCCAACGGCGACGAGATTGCGCCTCTGTTGACGAAGCACTACGTGCTTTCGATCTACGAGGTACCCTCGCAGTTGCCGATCTCGGCGGAATCCTTCATGACGGTGGGCCGGCACGCCGACGGCACTCTCTGGAGCAACGTGGCCGTGGATGGCGATATTTCCGCCGGCATCCTGCAGACGGAGGGCGGCTTCGCCCTGCCATCGGGGAAACTGTCCGGACGCAGGGGGCTGATCCTGGGAGCGGGGACTTCTGCGGGTGGCCAGGCTCTGCGCGACGACTTTGATGATCTTGGGGTACGGGAATCCATCTTCGCCTCCGAGGACAGTGATACCTACGGTGCGTCACTCTCGGCGAACTCGGGACGCGTCGCTTTCGTCCCCATCAGTCGGGGGCTGGATTTTTACCGATTGCCTCCCATCAACGAGACCAACACCATCTCGCCCACGACATGGGATGAGTATTCGACCGGTGCCATCAACTGCCGGACCAAGGTGATTGTCACCAAAGTGGAAGCGGCGGACGACCAGACTCCGACCCGATTGGAGATTCGGTATCGGGCGGGCACGGTGGAACAGGTCGCGACGTTGGAGCGGGGGGTGAATTGGCCCTATGCCGGAGAGAGCGGCGGGGATACCGTGCCGTTCCAGACCGAACATACCGAGAACGGGCGCAAGGCCCTGGTCGTGTTGCCGGAGCGTCTGCCCGACTACCTGGCCAATCTCGGAGGATCGACCCCGGACGTGAACAACTCGCTGCTCCTCACTGTAGACAAGGCGAGGGATCCCAACATTCTGGAACCGGTGTTTCCCTCCGTAGAGACCGAGACGGTCGTTGTTCTCAAGGAGAGTGCCGATCTCACGCCTTGGGCGCAGGGTGGATTATCGATCGTCACCAACCTGAGGCTCTACTTCGCCGACAATTTCAATATCGTCTCCACCAATCCTCCCGCCGGATCGGGAGTGACGGGAGAATTCTTCCCGCCCGTTTCCGTGTTCGCTCCAGAGAAGCGGTTCGGAACCACTCTGAAGATACGCCCGGTCGATTTTTCCGGGCAGGTCGGAACCCTCTCGGAGGGGGACGCGGTGCCTTTCCACCCTTTGGACATGAAGGCTGGAACGCACGAGACCGTTACTGGCGATCTCATCAACGCGGACCTCAAGCCGATTGTCTCTCCCGCCCAACTGCCGCCGATCTACCTCATGAACTGGTTGGTCACCGTTGAGGAGATTCATTAAAAATCATAAAATTTATATTTGCCATAATATTTGGATCGGCTATATTCAAGTCCTGTTGAGTAACTTCGACTGAGCACTTGAAATCCATGAATCCGCAAATCTCGATTGCTTCCGGAATGACCATCGGCTACCCGCGCCGTCGATTGCGCGGGGAAAAGTCCACGCTTCGCTTGGCGAAAGCCGAAGACACGATCCAACTTGAAGCGGGCCGGCACCTGTTGCTCGCCCGCAACGGTCGCGGAAAGACCACCTTGCTGAAGACCCTGGCCGGGCTCATTCCCGCCGTGGATGGGAAGTTCGACGTCGCCGGCCGGGTCCAGTACATCGACGAGGAACTCCGTTTCGATCCGGAGCTGACCTCGAAGCAGATCTTCAAGGCTTTCTTCACCAATGGTCTCCTCGAGAAGGCGCTCGGTTTCGCCGACCGGCTGGAACTGGATGTGAAGAAGCAGTATGGCAAGCTCTCGAAGGGGAATCGCCAGAAGGTGACCCTGATCCTGGCGGAGACCAAGGCCTGCGAAAAGCCGGGACAGGTGCTGCTGCTCGATGAACCCTTCTCGGGACTCGATTTCCACGTTCGCGACGAAGTGGACGGCATGTGGCGCGAGAACAGCGACGGGGTGGTTCGCCTCGTCTGCGTGCACCCGGACGAACCGACCCTCCAGGCCGAAAGTGCCGTGGTCATCAATGACGGCAGGATCGACCAACTCGAAGTCGAGGGCGCTCTCGACTGGTTCGAAACCCGCAAGTCGCTGAACTGACGGTGCCCCGGTCGAGCGGGGAGGCAGTCGCCCCTGTTCGGTTCCCGACCCGAC
>JAUIGT010000044.1 GCA_030432615.1 Verrucomicrobiia bacterium | reverse complement strand
AGTGACCGGTTTCCTTCCGTGTTGAGAGCCGACCGATCCGAACGAAAAAGGAGCGGCTTAGGAGCGCCACCCTACGTGGGACGACTCTCCCGAGTCGTCCATCTCGTGACTCGAGAGGGTTGCGTCCGCGACCTGACCCTGTTGGATTGACGACGCACTTCGGGAACTTTGCGGAGTGCTCAAGGCTCGCGCCGAAGATTCGCGGCGTGTGCCGACAGGGAGTTGGTGAATGTCCGGATGTCTTCCGGCCAGAGAGAGATCCCTCGGCTCGCAAGCTCGCTCGGGATGACATGGGAAACACCCGCTCCTCGATCGGGACGACGCTTTCGAAGCGACGAACTTCCTCGCCAGAAATGTCCTCCCCAGGGCGCCCGAGGGCTTTCCGATCCTCTCCTTGTCATCCCGAGCGAAGCCGAGGGATCTCCCGCCGGCGAGAACAAGGCGCCCCTATCCTCGACACTTGACCACGCTCCCACCACGCCCGCACCAGCGCGAGGGAATCGGCTCAACGTCACCACTGGCCCCGATTCAGGAAACCGCGCTCCACACCGAGTAGACACCGACGCCGACGATGGCGAGCGCACTGATCCAGAAAGCGGTGTCGTAGACCCAGGAGGGCTTCAGTTCGGGGGGCAGCCGCTTGTAGCGAAAGTGGATGGCGGCGAAGAGCACGATGAGAAGAATAATCGCGGTGGCGATTCCCCCGAGCATCACCATGAGACCGGGCGCCCGGAAGAAGAGGAAGAGCGCCGCCCACATCAACGGGATGATCCAGGCGAGAATGGCCACCATCTTCGTTCGTGTCTTCTCGTCGGTGAAATCCCACTTCGTGATCTGGGCGAACGCGTCCGAGAACATCCGGGTCCATCCCGCCAGGGCCGAGAGCAGCGTGGAATAGAGCACCACGAAGGCGCCGGCGAGAAACACGCCCTTGGCCCCGAGTCCGAGGGTCTGGGTGTACATCTGCGAGAGCGTCTCCACGATCTCGTCCTTCTCCGGCACCAGGCCCTGGGCGTTGAGGACGGCGGCCCCGAGCACGTAGAAGGCCGCCGTCACGATGGTGTAGGCCACCATGGCGAGGATGGCGTCGAGATACATGATCCTGATCCATCCCTTGGCCCGACGGATCCATGCCGCGTTGGGCGTCTCCCCGCGGGGCCCGGTCTTGGCGGCGTAGCCCTTTTCCAGCAGCCAGTAGTTGTACATCATCACCTCGTCCCCGCCGACCCCGGTGATCCCGAAGGCGCCCAAAGCCACCGCCACGTAGACGGCCGGCAACTCGAACTGCAGGCCGGAACCGATGTCGGCCCAGGACACCGCGAACTCGGTCTTCTGCAGCATGAAGACCGACACCAGCGTGAGGATCGTGAACGCCCCGATCATCACCAGGGAAATCTTCTCGATCGGCTGGTAGTAGCCGCGAAACACCAGCAGGGAAACGGAGACCGCCACGATGGGCGTCCAGACATGAATGCCGAGCGCCGGCATCGCCATGTGAAGGATGATGGCCACCCCGCCCACGATGGCCCCGACCTGGAGGAACTTCAGCGCCATGATGACCAGCCAGGTCCAGATGCTCCAGTTGCCGCGGCCGAACTTCGGTCCCGGCAGCTTGTTGAAGGCGGCGAAGGTGGTCTCGCCGGAAAAGATGGCGTGCTTCCCGAACTCCAGCTGCACCGCCACCTTGATCAGGCAGCTGAGCAGGACCACCCACAGGCAGACGAACCCGGCCCGCGCGCCCAGCTGGGTCGTCATGATCAGCTCCCCCGAACCCACGATCGAGGCCGAGAGGATGAATCCGGGACCGAGGAACTTGAGCCGCTCCCACCAGTGAACCGGCGGATCGGCGATGGTATCTTCGGTGATGACGTAGGGGTTGGCGCGTTCGCTCATGTAACTCGACGAAAAGAGGGTCTTCGGAAAAACCGAAACCTTGGCGTTTCGCCCGGCCACTTGGCAAGCTTCAATCCGACGCGACCAAGCCCCCGTGAGAGACTGTTGAAAAACTATGGAAGGAAAAACTGCGAGTCATTTTTTCGCCTGACGAGGCGCGATGAGGAAAGGTAGCCGGCTACCTGACCGATTCGCAACGAAGCCAGGTGGAAAAAGGGCCGCAGCCCGAAGGGACACTTGAAAGGGCAATTCGGCGAAGCCGCAAGTTCATCCCCCTCCGTATCCTTTGGTTTTTCGTTTCAGAGTTTTTCCACAGTCTCTTGAGGGGCTCCCCTCCAAGTCATCGCGCGGAGAGCGCCTCGCCCGGCACCCGCTTGCGGCCGGCGGTGAATCGCCAGATCCAGTAGGGCAGGTTGAGGAAGAAGATCAGCAGCACCAGCTCGCTGTTGTAGAAGCGGAGGTGCATGATCAGGAAAATCCCCCGGTGCAAGGCGATCAACGCCAGCCCGGTCCAGAAGGCCCAGGGACGATTCTTCAACGCCACCAGAGCGAGCAGCTCGAGGAAGAAGGCCCCGCCGAAACCGATCCGGGCCAGCATGGGGTGCGACAGGACCCACTCGGCGGCCACGGTGTCGCCGGCGAACTCGGGCTCCAGCAGCTTGAAGTATTTCTGCCGCTGCGCCTTCACGAAATCGAAGGCGACGTAGGGGGAGTTCCACACCCACATCAGCTTGGAATTGATGGTCTTGCTCAGCGCGGCGATGACGTAGGTCGCGGCCACGGTTCCCTGGGTGTAGTAGAGCAGGTAGCTGCGAAGGCTGAGACCATCGGGAAACTCGATCGCCTTTTTCCGGCGCCATTCCTTCACCTTGAAGGTCACCACCACCACCGCCTGGGCCAGCAGCACCAGGGAGATCATGTGATGGGAATGATGGATCGATCCCTGCGAATTCTCGTAGGTCCGCATGAGGACATGCAGCAGCGTCAACAGGGGCAGCGAGATCACCAGGCCGCGACCGGCCACGTAGGAGATCAGCCCGAGGATCGCCACGACCACGAAGGCCGGGTAGGCCCAGGGTTCGTGCAGCCAGGTGAGATCGAAGATCTTGGCCAGCCCGACCGGGATGGGCTGTTTCTCATAGGCGAAGGGATGAAAATCCCAGAAGTCGTGCAGCGCCACCGGAGCGAAGAACAGCCGCATCAGGAACCACTCCCACTTCCCCACCGGGACCGGGCGAAAGCCCTCCGCGCACCAGCGGGCGAGCCGTTGTTTTCCTCGGTCGAAGGCTTCCCTCATCGTGCGGCTCCCCCTTCCTTTTCCGGCTCGTCCGCCACCGGTTGGTGACCGGGCTCGGCCTCCAGGTCGGCGACGACTCGTTCTTCTTCCTCGAGCCCCTTCTTTCCCGCCCCGATGGCGACTTCGACCAGCTCGATGGGACCGGTCAGCTCGCGTTTCGGCCGCTTGTGGGACAGCTTGCGGAGCCATCGAAGCACGGTCTCGCCGGCCTCGCGCCGGATGGCCATATCCTCGATCGCCTCGCGTTCGCCCGCCTCGATGGCCTCCTGGATCTCGCCGCGATGGGTACGGTACTTCTTCGTCAGGCTGGCGGGACTGACACCGGTGTGCCAGAGAATGGGCAGCGCCTCCCCCTCGCCATCGGTCACGTAGCAGAAGCGCAGCGGCACCGGCGAGGGATTCGAATACATGGAAAACGGCGAGAACGGGTAGAACTCGCCCGTCACCATCGAGGCCACGATGAGAACGAGGACCGGGAAGATCGGGTGGCGTCTCAGGACATTCCACCGCCGTTTCGCTGGAGGCTCCGAATCGCTCATCACCAGCCGACAAAAGGTTCCGCCGATTCCTCCAGCTGTTCGTCGCTGCGGATGATCTGGGCCTCGGCCTGTTCCGGATCGCGGGTCACGGCAATGTGGAAAAGTCCGTCGCCCTCGTTGACGGTCGCCTCGCGCGAAATCCCGATGACGACGCCATCGACCCTGCACTTGATCGGGGTCTCGTGCCGACCGAAGGGATCCGCGACAACCCCCAGCACGCTGCCGGGCGTGACCGCATTGCCCAGCTCCACCTCCGGCGCGAAGACCCCGCCCCGCGGGGCACGACTCCATGAGGTCAGGGTGCTGACCACGGTGCGCGAACGCCTCCGGGCGGGTTCCCTGGCGGATTTCTTTTCCGCCGGCAACATCTCCAGGAAACGCATGGTGGAAACGATGCCGCGGACTCCGTAGCGCACGGCGTCGGAATCGAGTCGATGCGCCTCACCAGCCTCGTAGAGAATGCAGGGCTTGCCCCGCGAATAGAGCATCTCCCGGAGCGACCCGGCCCGCAGCGAGGTCTCGATCACCACCGGGGGCCGGAACGCCCGCGCCATTTCGTAGCCCTCGTTGTCTCCCGGGGAAACGCGCACCTGCGGAAGGTTGGGGCGCCCGACCGCGCCGGAGTGCATATCGATGGCGTGGGTGCACGGAGTGACGATCTGGCTGAGGAAGGCATTGGCCAATCGACTGCCGAGCGAGCCCGCGGCGGACCCGGGAAAGAGCCGGTTGAGATCGCGTCGGTCCGGCAGGTAGCGGGAATGCGAGAGAAAGGCCGGCATGTTCACCACCGGCACCACCAGGAGGTCGCCGCGCAGGCGCTTGAGCAACTGTGTCCGCAGCAGGCGGCGGATCACCTCGACACCGACGATCTCGTCCCCGTGGAGCGCCGCGCTCAGCAACAGGCAGGGCCCCGGCCGCTTGCCGCGCAGCACATGGACGGTCATCGTCACGGGCTGGTAGTCGATCAGCGAACCGATCGGGATATCGACGACGCCTCGGTCGCCGGGAAAAAACTCGCGCTCGCCGATGGTCAGCGGCGGGCGATTCGGGGTGGCTTTACTCGAAGCGTCGGACATGCGGTTTCGCGGACGACCTTGGGATTGCGCAGTTGGAAATGGATCTTCATCGCGAATAAACACGAATTCCCACGAATCCACTCAGAATTCGGCAGTGAAGTTCGTGTTCATTCGCGGGCATCCGTGGTTTTCAACCGAGTAGAGCCAGGAGACGGTGAAAGAAAGGGCCCGAGTCAGCCCGCGCCCTTGGTGCGGGTCTTGCCGGGCTTGGCATTCTTCTCGAGAAAGGAGACGATGAGGCCGGCCACGTCCTTGTTGGTGGCGGTCTCGATGCCCTCGAGGCCCGGGGACGAGTTCACCTCCATGACCACGGGTCCGTGGTTGCTTCGCAACAGATCGACCCCGGCGACGTTGAGCCCGAGAATCTTGGCCGCCCGCACCGCGGTCATGCGCTCCTCCGGGGTGATCTTCACCACCGTGGCGGAGCCGCCCCGGTGCAGGTTGGAACGGAACTCGCCCTCCTTTGCCTGGCGCTTGATGGAAGCGACCACGCGCTCACCGACCACGAAGCAGCGGATATCGGCTCCACCGGCTTCCTTGATGAACTCCTGGGCCAGGATGTTGGCGTTGAGCCCACGAAACGCCTCGATCACGCTCTCGGCCGCCTTCGACGTTTCCGCGAGCACGACACCCACGCCCTGGGTGCCCTCGAGCAACTTGATGACCAGCGGCGCCCCACCAACGAGGGAAACCAGGTGCTTGGTCGCCCGCGGATCGTGGGCGAAACCGGTCACCGGCAGCCCGACGCCCTTGCGGGCCAGCAACTGGAGGCTCCGCAGCTTGTCCCGGGAACGGCTGATGGCCACCGACTCGTTGGCCGGGTAGACCCCCATCATCTCGAACTGGCGAACCACGGCGCAGCCGAAAAAGGTGTGGGTGGCGCCGACGCGGGGAATGATGGCATCGAATCCCTTCAATTCCTCGTCGCCGAGGTAGATCGTCGGCCGGTGCGACGTGATGTCCATGTGGCACCGGAGATAGTCGATGACCCGGACTTCGTGGCCGCGGCGTTTGCAGGCCTCCACCAGGCTGTTGGTCGAGTAGAGCTTTCGGTTGCGGGAAAGAATGGCGATTTTCATGGAGAGGATGGAAACGGTGAGGGAGTCGGGGGCGATGAATTCGGGGGCTTGGCGGGAATCGGAAGGATCGGGCGACGGCGGACCGGATCGATCACGGTTGCCGGCGGGCGATGCTCACGCCGACGTTTTCGGATAACGCCTCGCAAGGTTCCGCCCGAGAAGATAGGAGCGGCCGGTGTCGATGAGAAATCGCCCTTTCACCGCGGTCCGCCCGAGCAACATGCGAAAGCGCATGCCTTCGCGATTGGTGAGACTCAACTCGATGGGCCACTCGAACTCGCCGAGCCGGGCCACCACGGTGACGAAAGGTCGGTTCTCGGCGTGCCCACCACTGTCCTTCACCACGCGCATCCCGGTGACGGGGGCATCGCACTCCAGTTCGACGTCCTCGCGATCCTTGAGCGGGTGCAGGTGAAACCGGACCCGCTGCTCGCCGTTGTCGCTCTCGTAGATCTCGTAATCGTGCGTGTGCAGGGCGGAACTACGGGCTCCGGTATCGATCTTGGCCTTCACTCCCGGGATTCCGAGATCGGGAAAGGAGAGCCACTCGCGCCAACCGATCGTGGGGAGTTTCGTTGCTTCGTCGATTTCAACTGCCATGCGATTTCCTCACCAACCTGCGCCTGCTCGCGTGGGATACCAAGTGGAAATTCAAAATTCCCGAACCCCTTCAAGCCGCGAATCTCCAGACCGCGACAAAGTGGCAGGCGGTACCCGCGAGGACGAACAGATGCCAGACGAAGTGGGCGTAGCGATAGCGGCGGTCGCTCATGAAGAAGATCACCCCGGTCGAATAGGCCACCCCTCCGGCCACCAGCCAGGCGAGCCCCTCGGTGGGCATGTTTTCCCAGAGCGGTTTGATGGCGATGAGCACCAGCCAGCCCATGGCGAGGTAGAGGAAGGTGGAAATCTTCTCGCATTTCATCGCGCCGAGCGCCTTGATGAGAATCCCCCCGATGGCCAGCCCCCAGACGAGGCCGAGGAGGGTCCATCCCAGCGGTCCCCGCAGCACGCCCAGGGTGAACGGCGTGTAGGAACCGGCGATCAGGAGATAGATCGCCGAATGATCCAGCAGCTTGAACAACCGCTTCGTCCGCCCCATCGGGAGCGCGTGATAGACGGAGGACGTGAGGTAGAGCAGCACCATTGTCGCCGCGAAGACACTGGCGCCGATGACGCCGGCGGGGCCGCCGGTCTTCACCGCGGTTACGATGAGAACCGGCGCTCCCACGACCGCCCCGACGAATCCGAGACCGTGACTGATCGCGTTGGCGAGTTCCTCGCCCGTTGATTGCGTGCGTTCACTCATACTCTCAGGTTACCAAAAAGGACCCGCTTCCCCAAGCCGGAATCGTGCCACGAAACAGCTACCGTGGCGGGCGACTCCGACGTCTCGATCGACCTCAACCACTCTTTTTCAGGAACTCGACCGCTTCGTCGAAGGTGGCGTCACGAACCTGCCACGTCTCGACCACCGCGACGGTGCCATCGGCCAGTTGAACCTTGACTGTCTTTTCGTCCCCTCCCTGCCAGCGCATCACGGTGCCGGCCGTAACCGCCACCGTTCTGCCGTCGGCGGTTCTCACCGAACCGTCCACGCCGTCGCGGATGGAGACGAAATGGGTGCTTCCGGTCGGCGGCTCGGGCGCGGGCGTCCCCGCCGTCGTTGTCGGGGAAGCGGGAACCGGCCTCGGCGCCGCGACCAGCTCAGGTTCCGGGGGAGCGGCGGGTTGCCCGGTCAGGGCGGCCACCGCGCTCGGCTTCGCCGCCGGGGCTGGTGGCGACGAGGCGGGGGCCGGGGCGGCGGGAACCGCCGGTGGCTGCGCGACGGGAGTCTCGCGCCGGTTCACCGCCAGCCCGCCCTGGTCGGAAATGACGAGCCCGGCGGAGCGTCGCTCGGGGGAAGCCGAAGGTACGGGTTCCGGTGACGTCGCTGCGGGGGGAAGCGTGGGCGACGGAATGCGATTGGTCTCCGCCGACGCCGGCGCACCGGAGCTGGCTGGCATCTGGCCGGCAGGGGAACTCACCGCCACCGATGACTCGACACTGTCGGCAATCGCCGGGCGGGCATCGCCGGGAACGGAGGTCAGTCTCGACACCGGAACGGAAGGCGTGATCGGCTCGGAAATCGTCTGCGCTCCCGCCGGGGAAGCCGGAGGAGACGCGGGCGCCGACAGGCCCGGTGAAGCCGGGGCGCCCGCCAGTCTGCCGACCGCCGCCTGCGTCTCGGAGGGAACCGACTCGGGTGTCCCCGAGGGAGGCATCGTCGGATCGATGGAAGCCGGCTGGCTGGGCTTGACCTCGTCGGGATCCCGTTCCTCGCGCTGCACCGGCGCGCCCGGATTGCCGGACCGGGTCAGGGGAATCGTCAGCCGCTGGGCCGGGGCGTCGGCCATCGTTTCCGGCGAATTCGGACGATCGGGCGGCGGCAACACCGCCGGATTTTCCACGGGTCGCGGAATGATCGTGGGTGGCGGGATGAGGTTGTCCCCGGCAGCCGGGGGGCGGTTCCCCCGACGATCCCTCAGCCGACCCAGGATCCCACGCTCATCCTGCCCCTCGGGTTCCGTCATCCCGGAAGCCGGCACCACCGTGGCCACGCTCTCGTCATCGCGTCCGCCGGGAATCACTTTGCCGACCACGCCGGCCACGCCGCTGAGCAGTCCGCGTTCTCGATCCTTTTCCATCGGTTCGCCGAAAGGGTTGGCGGCCGTCGGTGTCCCCGGAGTCGGCGCGGCCGGAACCGGGGCGGGATTCACACGGGCGACCGGTGCCGGATTTCCCGCGGTTCCCGGCAACGGCGGAGGGGGAATCCGCTCGGTGGCACCGCCTGTCGATGCCGTCGCCACCGGGGGCCGGGTCGGTGCCTGCGGCGGCACCACGGGATTCTGCGGATTGGGAATCACCACCGCGCCATCGGACACCGGAGGCGCCATCGTCGGTGATGTCTCCCCCCGATCCTTGCCCCCGGGGATCAGCTTGCCGATGAATCGGCCCGGCCGAAAGCCCCGCTTGTCGTCGTTGTCGTCGGCCTGCGCCCGGCTTGACGTCGCCCCGATCGTCACGATCAGCGACAACGACAGCAGATGGACCGCCGCGTTCGTTTTCTTCATAGCTCCCTGGATTTGAAGGTTCGCGTTCCCCGGTTGGTTCCTCTCTCTACCTCCGCCCGCACGCTATCAGAAACCTTCCGGGGACTCAACCGGCAAGCTGAACCGCGAAATCCCGGCGCTCACGACGTCGGTGCACGCTTCTTCACGTGAATCACGATCGTCTGGGTCACCCGCCCGCCGTCGCCTCCGGTCCGAAGGTGGAAGGTCCGGGTCGATTCCGGAACCCAGTCGGCCGCGGTGATGAAAAACCGTTGCTCGCTCGCCTGCTCGGGAATCATCAGGCCGTTCAACCCGATGTTGTCGATGATGAGCCCGTGCGCCAGGTTCCGCCCCGAGTCCTCCTTGCCGAACTCGATGCGCCCCTCGAAATCGATCCGGTCGGCCCGCACCATGGCGGTGACGGTTTCGCCGGGATGGATGGTCAGTTCCAGCGGGTCCCCTTCCCCGCCCTTCGGCTTCCCGCTGTCGCCGTCCGGAAAAATCTCCACGAAGAGCTTCGGCGCTTTCGCGTCGAGCTTCAGCGGCCCCAGCGCGGCCAGGTCGTGCGCGACCTCGCGCTCCCCTACCTTCGCGCGGGCCACGAGTTTCATCTTCTTCATCGCCTCGGCCGACGGTTCGGCGGCGGCGTCGGCCGCGTAGATCGCGCCCATCGCCTGGTGTTGTCCGGCCTCGATCACGATGGGACCACTGACCGAGAACCCTTCCGGCAAACCGGCGACCTCGACCCGGATCTCGCCCCCGAAACCGTCCAAGCGATCCGCCGTGACCACGATCTCCTTGCCGGTCCCCGGTGCGATCGTCAGGCCCTTCTTGCTGTCGATGCTGTGACGGATCTTGAAATCGGGTCGCGGTGCCCGGATCGTCATCCGGTAGGCGAACTCCTCGCCGCCGAAACCGCGCACGTCGGAAATGCGGGCCCGGTATTCCCCGTCCGCCGGAGCCGTGAACGTCAGCACCGAATCACTGCCGAATCGCCGCTGGGGATCGTCGTCGTTCTCGTAGTAGAGGGTGTAGGTCGGCAGCCCGTTCGGCACCGCCTCGGTTCCCGGCGGCAGCGGACGCACGACGTAGCAGGGCTCGCCGAGCGCGTGGGCCAGGCCCGAGGTGTTGAAATAGGTGTGCCGGTTGCCCATTCCCGGATAGACGGTGAAGCCGGAGTCGGGTCCGCGGGGGTAGAGCCAGAGTTTCACCACCTCGCCGTTGCAGTAGAGATACTCGTTCAGTTCCATCTCGCGCCAGTTGAAGACGCGGAAATCGTTCACCTGGGTCGAGTTCTTCCCGCGAAACTCGAACCACGAGTCGCGCACCGCCTGGAGGCGCACCTGCTCGATCGGCTCGCCCTCGGCGGTGAGCACCTCCACGGTCGAATCGAGCGGCGACTTCATCCGCGCGGCGTTCACTTCCAGGATCCAGGTTTCCCCGGCCTTGGCCGCAAAGCGGAAGTCGTCGGAGTCGCTGGGCGCCTCGATCCTGCCGGAGATTTCGGCCGGCGCCGTCACCGCCAGCACTTCCCGGTCGGGTATCTCGGTGGCCTTGGAGGGTTCCGCCGCTTTCCCGGCCATGGATGCCGAGGCCGCGGTCTCCGCCACTTCGGCACTCGCCGAGGCCGGAGCAGACAGGGTCGGGTCGTAGACCAGACCCTCTTCGATCGAGCCATCCATGCGTCCCGCCACGATCCGGTTCTCCGGCGCAAACAGGAGCGCGGCGGCCACGTCGGGTTGGTTCTCCCAGGCCTTTACTTGGACCAGGCCGGGCAGCGACCAGAGTTTCACCGCCCGATCGTCACCGGAACTCGCCAGCCACTTGCCGTCTTCGGACACAGCGATCTTGACCACCGAATCCTCGTGGGCGAATCGCGCGTGGAGCAACGGATTGATCTCCGGCTTCTCGCGGGAGATGATCCGGTACATCCGCACCCGGTTGTCGGCACCGCCGGCGAAGAGGTGGCGTCCGTCCGGGGAAAAGGTGACCGTGTACTGCTCGCCCTGCGGCTGGTTCAGGGTATCGAGCCGTTCCCCGTCGGCGACCCGCCAGACCTTCACGGTGAAGTCGCCGCTGGCGCTCGCGAGAATGGCGCCGTCCGGGCTGAAGGCGAGGTCGTAGATGGCGCCGTTGTGAACTTCGATGGTCCTCAGTTGCTCGCCGCTTTTCGCGTCCCAGAGCGCGATCCTGGCGTCGTAGCCTCCCGTGGCCAACACCTTGCCGTCGGCGGACAGCTCGGCGTCGTAGAGCACGTCGCGGTGGTAGCCTTCGCCGAACTCGCGGATCGCCTTGCCGGTCGCCAGGTCCCAGAGAGTGGCGGTGCCCTTGAGCCCGGCGATTCCGGAGGCGGTCACGAGTTTCTTTCCATCGGCCGAAAAGTGCAGCGAATTCACCTTGCCGGACAGGTGCTCGAGCACCTTCTTCTCCCCGCCGGGGCCGGTGAGTTCGACCTCGGAAAAACGCGCCGTCGCCAGCCACCGGCCGTCGGGAGAACGTTCCATCGCGGTGATCGCCCGCGCGCCCGGCGCCTTGGGCAGTGCCGGAACGGTGAGCATGGTGAGAATGGAAATGTCGTCGGCCTCGGTGGCCGGACCCTTGGCGCCTTCCTCGATCCAGCGGACGAAGGTGGCGATTTCCTCCTCGCTCGGCTGCGGTTCGTCCTTCGGCGGCATCGGCTCGTCGCTACCGCCGGTCATCAGCTTGATCAGGTGACTGTCCTCCGGCTTGCCGGGACGCAGCATGACGTGCGAACCGCCCTCCTGGAGATCGACGTAGCGCTCCACCGAGAAGTCGCCCTCGAAGTCGTCGTCGTTGTGGCACCCGGCACAGTATTGCCGGAGCAGCGGCGCGATGTCGGCGTGATAATCCAGCGCCTTCTCGGCAGCGATCGTGCTTCCGATCGCGAGGATCGCGACCAGGCTTTGCAGGAAAAAATTTCGTTTCATCGGGATGGGGAATCGTCCTCGGTTGGCGTTGCCGTTTTTCTCCCTCAGTGCTGGAACAAGAACTCGCGCGAACTCATCAGCGCCCAGAACAGGTCTTCCATCGCCGCCCGCCGTTCGGGCTCCTTCGTCTCCGCGAAGATCGCGGCGAAGCCCTCCCGCTCGCGGGCCGTCGGATAGCGAGCCAGGCAGAGTAGGTAGGCCTCGTCGATGCGCTCGGCGTCGGTCATCTCGGCACCGAGCAGTTGATCGACGACGCTGCCCTTGGCTCCGAGCTTGTCGTTCACGGTCTTGCCGTTGGAGACGTGCAGCACCTGGACCAGGCTCGGCTGGTTGCTGCGCTCGCATTCGCAGGGGATCTCCCGCTCGTTGCGTCCGAAGGTCTCGAGGAAGTAGTTGTTCACCGCGGAATCGAACAGCTCCAGGGCGCGGGTGCCCTTGGGATAGAAATCGGTCTTCTGGGTCGATCCGTCGCGGAGCGCGATCTCGGTGAAGTCGGTGGGCACGCCGGTGATGCCGGCGATGGCGTCGTGGAGAATCTCGGCGATGAGCCGGCGCGGATACTGGCGGGAGAAGAAGCGGTCGTCCTCCTCGTTCTCCTTCAGCACCTCGCTGGCGCGCTGGTAGGTCTCGCTGCGGAGAATGGTCCGCATCAGCGACTTCAGGTCGAACTTGTTGGCCACGAAATCCGCCGACAGCGCCGCGAGCAGCGGTTCGTTGCTGGCGGGGTTGGAGGCGCGGAGGTCATCGACGGGATCGACGAGGCCGATGCCGAAGAAATTCGCCCAGACCTTGTTCACGATGCTGCGGGAGAAATGATCGTTGTCCGGCGAAGTCAGCCAGTCGGCGAGGAACTCGCGCCGGTCGCTCTCGTCGTTCATCGGCAGCGGCTCGGCGTCGAGCGGGGCGGGCGGTTGCGGCTTGCCGGTGCGCGGCTGGATGAGATCCCCACGCGGTTCCACGTAGACGGTGCGGATGCCGTCGCCGTTCCGGGCGTCACCGCCCCACCCCTTCGCGCGGACACGGGAGAAGAGATTGGCGAAGGCGTAGTACTGGTCGTTGGTCCACTTCTCCAGCGGATGGTCGTGGCACTTGGCGCAGTTGAGCGAGAGACTGAGAAAAGTCTGACTGACATTCTCGGCCATGGTCTCGGGGTCCTGGTGGACGGCGTAGAAATTGGTGGCCCCCTCCTGGACGCTGCTGCCCTTGGCGGTAACCACGTCACGGGCGAACTCGTCCCAGGGGCGATTGGCGGCGACGCTGCTCCGAATCCAATCGTAGTAAGCCTTGACCGCCTCGGGCCGGAGGTGGCGACCGTTGACGAGCATCATGTCCGAGATCCGGTAGGACCAGTAATCGACGAACTCGGTCCGCCCGAGCAGGCGCTCGATGACCCGGTCGCGCTTGTCGGGCGCGGTGTCCTCGAGGAAGGCTTTCACTTCCTCCGGCGTCGGCAGCATCCCGATGGTGTCGAGGTAGGCGCGGCGGAGGAAATCGCTGTCGTCGGCGCGCGGCGAAGGTTTCAGGTTCAGCCGCTGCAACTGGTCGAGAACCAGGTCGTCGATGAAATTCCGGCGCGGGGCGTCCGCATAGACGGCCTCCGGAATCTCGTTCGGCCACGGCGAGGAAATCCGGGCGATGACGATGCGCGAGGAGAACCACGCCGTCACCGCGCCCTCGCCATGACCGATCACCTCGCCGTTCCCGTCATCGTCCACCGTGGCCACCGCCTCGTTGGACGAGGTGAACTTGGCCCAGGGAGTGACGTCCTCCTGCCGACCATCCGAGTAGTTGGCCCGCACCAGGAAACGCGGCCGGTCGCCCGGCTTCAAGGTTGCCAGCGGCGGAAAGATCTCCAGCGACTCCAGGGCGGCATCGTCCCGGGTCGGCGCGGCGGCCCCGGCCGAGATCCATTCCGCGAGAATGCGGTAGTCGCGGGAGTCCGGCTCGATCCGCTTGCCACCGGTGTGCTTCAGGGCCGTGGTCGCTTTCGTGAGCAGGAGCGAACGCCCGGGATCGGCCAGTTCGACGCGCCTCCCCCGCGCTTCGCGGGTGATGCGATGGTAGTCCGTCTCGGGATCGTATCCACGCAGGCTCAGGCGAAACCCGCCCTTCCCGGCCAGCGCGCCATGGCAGGCGCCCATGTTGCAGCCCCCCTTCGAGAGCGCCGGCAGGACATGATTGCGAAAACTCCAGGCGTGCGCCTCGTCGAAACCGATCACGCGCACCTTCGCCTCGGCGGAGCGCCCGTCCTTCGCAGTCGCGGTGATGGTGACTTCGCCATCGCCCCGGGGGAAAACGGTTCCGTCCTTCACCAACGCCACCTCGGGATTGCTCGACGCCAAGGTCGCGCCGGTCACCTCGCCGGCGAAATTGCCCTTGGCGTCCGTTTCCAGCACCAGCAGCCCTTGGAACGCCTCCGAGCCATGCAGGGTGGTTTCGGCGGGGAGAATCCTGATCGGCTCCGCGGCGAGAGCGCAGATGGAGAAAAGCAGGATCCCGAGTGAAGCGAAAAGCGTCAGCCACTTCACCCTGTCAGGTCCACGACCCAACCCTCTTGATTGGTTCGAATTCATGGAAATTCTCAGGTTTCAGACAAACAGTTCCTTGATCGGCTCCTTGCCGATATCGACCAGCGGGAACGGCCGGCTGGCGGGTCCGGGAAGGTGGCTGGTGTGATCGATGCCGAGGCTGTGGAAGATGGTGGCGACGATGTCGCCGGGATCGACGGGGCGCTCGGCGGGGAAACCACCGATGGGATCGCTGGCGCCGACCACGCGGCCGCCTTCCACGCCGCCGCCCGCGAAGGAGCAGGTGAAACACTGCGGCCAGTGATCGCGCCCGCCGGCGGGATTCACCTTCGGCGTGCGGCCGAACTCGGAGAGACCGGCCACGAGCACGTCGTCGAGCATCCCGCGCTGCTCGAGATCTTCGAGGAGGGCCGAGTAGGCCTGGTCGTACATGGGAGCGACCTGCTCCTTCATCTGGGTCACCGAGATGAAGGGCTTGGAACCGTGAATATCCCAGCTCAGCTCGTTGAACACGGTGAGGAAGGTGTTCACGGTGACGAAACGGACGCCGTTCTCCACCAGTCGCCGCGCCAGCAGCATGCACTGGCCAACCCGGTTCATCCCGTAGCGTTCGCGGGTCCGGTCGCTCTCCTGAGAAAGGTCGAAGGCCGACCGCGCCTGCTCGCTGGTCATCATCCGGAAGGCGGCGTGGAAATTCTCGTCCAGCAAACGGGCGTCCTCGCTGGACTCGAAACTCTTCACGGTCTCATCGACCAGTTCGCGCATCCGCTTGCGGCGATCGAGGCGGCTGGCCCCGATCTGGTCGGGCGGCAGCAGGTCGGGCACCCGGAAATCCTTCTTCGACGGGTCGGCCATGAGGGCGAAGGGATCGTGCGCCTTGCCGAGGAACCCGCCGGCCTGGCCGTTGGGCAGGTTTCCGCCGCCGCGCCCCATCAGTTCGGGCAGCACCACGAAAGGCGGCAGGTCGGTCTTGCGGCCGCGCAGGTAGCTGACCACCGAACCGGCGTGCGGCGTCTGGATGCCCCCGGTGAAACGGCGTCCGGTCTGCATCATCTGCCACCCGGCGTCGTGCACGGCGGCGCCGCTGTGATGGCAGGAGCGCACCAGTGAAAACTTGTCCGCCACCTTCGCGTGCATCGGCAGGATCTCCGAGATGTCGATGTCCGGCGACTTGGTGCGAATGGGCTTGAAGGGACCGCGAATTTCCTGGGGCGCGTCCGGTTTCATGTCCCAGAGATCGATGTGACTGGGACCGCCGAGATTGAAAATCAGGATGCAGGAGCGGTTCTCGTGGGATCGCTTCACCGCCCCGGCCTGCTTGGCGGCGAGATACTGCGGCAGCGAGAGGCCGATGGCGCCCAGGGCCCCGGCCTGGAGGAATTCGCGGCGGCTCTGACCGAAGGCGCGCTTTCCACATAGGTGGGCGCCGGACTCTGCGAGGAAATCGAACATGGCAGGAAACGGAGGTTGGGGTGGGGAGTTTCGAAAGATCCTATCACGACGCCCATGGCGGCAAAGCCCGCGCAACCGCGCCAGACAGGGCGGAAAATCAATCATCTTTCCCGCCGCATGTCTTGTAATGCGGTTGACCGTTTTGGTAGATTCCAATCATGAGCGTCCGAAACCCCACCGACTTCCAGCAGCGGTTTTTCCGCCGCAATCCGAGCCTGGAACCGGTGCTGCGCCTCATGGCGAGCACGCCCAACGCCTGCGTCTACGTGAAGGATCTCGATAGCCGTTACGTGATGTGCAACGCCTTTCACCTCGTCACCTACGACATGTCGCGGGAGGAACAGCTCATCGGCCGGGCCGCGCGCGATTTCTTTCCCGACCTGCTCGCCCAGGCCTACGAGGCGAATGATCGCAAGGTCTTCGAAAGCGGCCGCGCGCTCTGGAACGAGGTCTGGCTGGTGCCCCATATCCGCGGCACCCCGCGCTGGTTCGTTTCCAGCAAGACGCCGCTCTTCGACTCGGAGGGCGCCATCATGGGATTGGCCGGACTGATGCGGCCCATCGCCACGCCCGAGGACCAGAAGGCGCATTTCCAGGAACTCCAGCGGGTCATCGAATACCTCCAGACCCGGTTCGTCGACGAGATCACCGTCGATCGGCTCGCCGAGATCGCGGGAATCTCGGTGCCGCATTTCAACCGCCGCTTCCGCCAGCTTCTCCGGCTTTCGCCGATGGAATACGTGCTCTCGCTCCGCATCCAGGAAGCCCAGCGACGCCTCGTCACCACCGACCGCACCATTGGAGACATCGCCGTCGCCACCGGCTTCTGCGACCAGAGCCATTTCACGAAGCGTTTCCGCAAGGTGACGGGCATGACTCCCCTCGCCTACCGGAAACGCTTTCGCGAGTGAACGTCACCCAGGGGCGATCGATCCATCCTTCATCAAGAGGCGCGCCTGCTGTTCCAGATCTCGCTGCCGGGCACCCTGTGAAGGGAACGCCGCAGCCACCAGGTTCCTCTGCCGAGAATGACGAGTCGGTGGCTGGAGGCGAAATCGATCCGCACGTCGCAGTCGAACTCGAGCGCCCGCAGCCGCTCCGCCCGCTTCCTCGCGAAACGTCCGATGTGAGGCACGATCCCGATGACGTAGAACGGCAACTCCGGGAGATGCTCGGTCTTCTTTCGAACCAGGTAGACCCGCTTGACGTCGTCGATCCCGGAAAGCAGGTCGCGCAGGTCGTCCACCACCTCTTCGGACAGTTCGTGGGGAAGAAATTCGTCCCGCGCCCGGATGCGTTCCAGTCGCTCCTCGTTGGCGTCGTCGAGGGCATCCTCCGCGTCCATGGCCGCGAACTCCAGCCCCTCGGCGGCCTCGGTCAGTCCCTCCCGGCGGTAGTGATCGGCCAGCAGGCGGTGCCCCTCTCCCTGCAGGGCTGGATCAACTTCGATGGCATTGAAAACATGGTCGGCCCCGGTGGCGTCGTCGCGTTCGAGCAGGAAACGCCCGAGCTGGAAATTCGCCAGCGGATGTTTCCCGTCGATCGCCAGCACCTGCTTGACCAACGGCATGGCTTTTTCCTCACCGTAGAATTCCCGGGTCAACCAGGCCCGGCGCCACAGCTTTACGGCGGGCAGTTTTCCCTCGGCCTTCCAGAGTTCGTCCAACTCCAGCATCATCTCGCGAAACTGCAGTCCCTGCCGATTCCTCACCTCCCAGATCGGCGTCAGAAAATCGCGCCAGAGAGCGTCGAAGATCTGGCTCGCCTGATCCAGCCCCTGGGGCATCAACTCGTGGGCCGCCACTTCCCGGGATCGTCCGCTCAGGCGGGACAGCACGCGGGCCCGGTCGCTCTGCTCCTTCCCCGTCAGGTAGTCGAGCGAGGTCAAGGTGTCGCGCAGGCAAGGATGCGTGCTGCCGATCTCGGTGTGGTCGCCGAAGGCGCGGTTGAGAGTCTCGGAAACGATCTCGGCCGTCGGCTGCCTGGTCAGGCTCCTTCCCAGCATCGTGACCACGCTGGCCGGCACGTGCGCCTCCCGCGCCGACCGCTGCCAGAGTTCCTCCCAGTAGTCGGCCACCACGCGTCGTCCCATGACCTCGGTCCGAACCAGGGCCTGCACCACCAGGTCCCGGCCCACGGCCCGCGCGGCGACCTGGTTGGCTTCCAGTTCCTGCTGCCGGCTCAGGACCACGGTGGCGGCCTCGAAATAGCCCCACCACCACCGGGCGAAGGGAAGCAGCAGGAACCTGCCGACCCAACTCCGCCCGAGCCGGTGCAGCAACTCGAACCAGGTGACCCGCAGGCGCTGGATCCAGGCCATCCAGCGGCTGTGGAAACGCGAAAGGTGGGCCATCTCGTGGGCGATCACCGCCGAGAGTTCCTCCACGTTCAGCGCGTGCAGCAACGGCAACCCGAGGGCGACGTAGTGGCGGGCCGGGCCGGCGATTCCCAGCCAGGGACGGGAAAGCGCGAACGCGTTGTATTCGTCGGTG
This sequence comes from Verrucomicrobiia bacterium, assembly GCA_030432615.1. Classification (GTDB taxonomy): domain Bacteria; phylum Verrucomicrobiota; class Verrucomicrobiia; order Verrucomicrobiales; family DEV007; genus JAEUHH01. The sequence goes on along the minus strand of JAUIGT010000044.1, from coordinate 2,088 downwards.
ACGAGAATCCGGGGCGTCCGCCAGACCCCGAGCTTCTTCTTCACGTCGCGCACCGTGCGCTGGAGCATGGGAAAAGCGCCCAGATCCAGTTCGAAGGCGAAGGGAAACGGGAATGGCAGGAGAATGCCGCGGAGAATCGTCCAGATCAGCACGCCGAGGATCGCGTAGGACCCGATCATCCAGCCCTCGAACCCGGCGGTCACGTTCCGGAAGATCACCAGGGCGAGCAGCCCGACGACCAGCAGCATGAACCCGACGATCATGCCGTAGCCGAGCAACGCGATCGCCATGACGCGGGCGCGGTAGCGGGCAGGGTTCCGTTTCGCCTCCGCCTCGTATTTCCGAACGAGCCGATAGAAATCGGAACGGCGAAATTTCCGGGCGTCCTTCTCGCTGCGGGTCTCGAATCTCATCCTGTAGTGCGCAGGCAGACTAACCGCCTTGGGGAACAACGCTCAAGCCGGAAGTGGCTTGATCGATGAGCGGTTTTCTTTCTATTCTCGTCGTCATGAAACGAATGGCTCCACGCCTGCTCGGGCTCGCGGTCGCGGCGAGTTTCCTGTTCGGCCTCCCCTCTTCCCTCCGGGCCATCCCCAATACCTTCACCGGTGGTAATTTCATCGGTCCGATCGTTCCCTCCCAACCGGTCTTCAACGCCAACCTCACCGCCGACTTCCTGTCGCTCGACAACTGGCGGACCGGCCAGTTTCCCGGCCCTTGGCGGAGGGCCACGGTGGCCGGCGACATCGAACTGCAATCGATGGCGCAGGTGCCGATTCTCTTCGGGGCCGTTCCCGATTCGGTGATCGCCCGCAGCGAGCCCGGTGGGGAACTCCGGGAAATCATCATCACCTACCTCGATGCCGGAACCTACTTTCCCTACCTCGGCGGCGGAGAGAGGAACCGGGAGCAACGGGAACGGGGCGAGAATCGGCGCGCTGAATTCGATGACCGCTGGCGGGAACTGGACCAGGCCCTTCGGGAACGGCTGGAACAGGGCTGCGGACAAAAGGGAGAGATGACCGTAGCCGGTCGCAGCGATCCGTTGCGGGTCGCCTACTCCGATTTTCGCTGGGAAGATTTTCGCCTGCGCCTGGCCCGGCGTCCGCAACACTCGATCGCTCTGCACCTGTCCTTGGCGGATGAGCCCGCGCCCGGATGGGTCGATGAGGACCACGCGAAACTCGACCGGCGGGAGCGGGCCGATCGCTTGGCGGAGAATGTGCAGACCAACGCGCGGGGCGAAGCGGTCGTCACCGGGGTTCCCGTGTTCGACCAGGGATTCACCCCCTACTGCGGCGTGCACGCCCTCGCCATGGTCGCCCACTACCACGGGCTCCGCATCCTGCCCGGGGAGCTGGCGGCGGGAGCGGAGTTCGAAAACACCGGCAGCGCCCGCGGCAGTCGCATCCTCGATCTCTACCGCGCCATCGGCGAGGAACTCGACCTCGATTTCTCCCACTCGGCCCGCTTCGACGCCCGCCGCGCCGCTCGCGCGCTTCGAGAGGGGCTCCCGGTCATCGTCTGGCGCCGCGTTTCCCTGGACCGGGAAAAAGCGCACGCCGAACTCGCCGAGGCCTTCGCCGCCGATCCGAATCTCTCCGCGGTTCCCCCACTCGATCCCGACACGCTGTCCACCCTGCCGAACCGGAAGCAGGTCGGATCACCCTCGCACGCCTCGGTCGTGATCGGTCTCGACGAGGAAACCGGAACCGTGATCTATCTCGAACCCTGGGGCAACAGCGCGAGAGAGCGGCGTATGCGCATCGAGGAACTCGAAGCCACCGGCTACGCGTCGTTCTACTTTTCCCCCTGATCTCGGCTGTCGACGAGAGGTGACCGTTTCAGGCAGACGCCTTTTCCTCACCCTCGCTCGCGGCCAGGGCCGACGGCGACTGGCGGCTCACGATGGCGGGCGCTTCCCGGACGAGTTCATCATTCTCCAGGGCTTCCACCATGAAGAGGGCGAAATCGATGCGGCGCGTGCGATTGCTCTCGAGAATGGGATCCCCGACATGGCGACTCCAGACCGGCAACCCCTCGCTCTCTCCCTCCTCCAGGTCACTGCCCCGCACCACCGTCCATCTC
>JAUIGT010000596.1 GCA_030432615.1 Verrucomicrobiia bacterium | reverse complement strand
TCACCCTACAACGATCTCTCTACATCCTCCCCGGCCTCTTCAAAACGCTGACGCGCCGTTCGGTTCACTCCAACGGCTTTCTGCGTTTTCTCCCTTGACGAACCAACAGCCATATCAACGTCATAGAGCACAGATTCCCGCCTGACAACTCAGCAGTCCAGAAAGCTCTCGCGAACAACGATCTGCCATTGCCGGGATTCTGTGCCTCGGCTTGTTCGCTCCTTCGGTTTTCACGTCATGACCTCGATTGTCCTGGCGATTGGTTGCCTGCAACTGCACCGGAGTTGTCTGCCGTCCCATCCATCCTCTTCCCAGTAGTCAATGACGAGGTCAGCAGGGGCGATGTCGGCCCCGCAAGCGTTGCAATGGTATTTGCTGAACTCTCTTCGGGCCATTCGGCGTGCGATTTCGTTCCACTGATCAGTTCCTTCTTGTACTGTTCCCTCCTGGGACTCATCTGATCTTTCCGATTCACCCTCTCGGGTGAGGTGCACACTGCCGAGTTCAAAGTGGTCCAGATCTACAAGAGCTATCGGACGGCCAGGCATTTTCTTGAGCGAACAGTATTTATTCGTAGGGCCTCCAAACGTGATATCAAGCGGGGCCTCTTCTCAGGATGCTGTCCGGAAACCCTTGATTTGGCAAGGATTTTGTCGGCTGGCGCGTTGATATCGGCGCGGTGGAAGTGGACTCGCCAGGGGTGGCGCGCGGGGGCTGATATCATCACGCGCTCACGCCAGCAACGAGGGAAAAACCGCGAACGCCGGGTGCTTCGTTTCTCGAGGAAACCTGCCGGAGGGAGCGGGCGGGTGGATCGGCCGAAGGGGGGAGATCGATCGGGCAATCTGCAAGGGTGAATCCCGACTCGACCCGGTTGAGTCGCGGAGCGAACAGGGTTGGATCGGAGACGGAAGAGGGTTGAATAAGGATCGGGCCGGCGAGGCGATCCGGCGGGCCCGGCGGGAGCCTTGGCCCGGCGGGAGCCTTGGCCCGGCGGGAGCCTTGGCCCGGCGGGAGCCTTTCGGCCCGTCGAAGGTGGTCGTGACTTTTCACGGGCGGGTTCTTCTCGGGAAGAAGGTGGTCGTGACTTTTCACGGATGGGTTCTTCCCCGGAAGAAGGTGGTCGTGAGTTTTCACGGGTGGGTTCTTCTCAGGAAGAAGGTGGCCGTGACTTTTCACGGGTGGGTTCTTCTCCGGAAGAAGGTGGTCGTGACTTTTCACGGGTGGGTTCTTCTCCGGAAGAAGGTGGTCGTGACTTTTCACGGGTGGGTTCTTCTCCGGAAGAAGGTGGTCGTGACTTTTCGCGGGTGGGCTCTTCTCCGGAAGATGGTGGCCGTGACTTTCCCGGGTTGGGCGCATCCCGGAAGGACGGGGACCGGGGAGAATCCCAATGGGCTGGGCCGCGCGGCTGATTTTTCTGGGATTTTTTCTTGTCCAGTAGACTTGGGATGGCCAGGATGGGCGCTGTCTCCCGGGAAACGGGGATTCGTGGTCGGGGATGGTTCCCCCTGGCTGCCGGCGGCGGGGCCCGTGTTTCCGGGGATCTTGTTCACCCACTTGTTCCAACCATACCCAGTTAACCCATCCATGCCATGATCACGCTCACCCGCTATGCCGATTGCCCGTTCGACGATCCCGCCATCAGTGTGGACGAACTCGCCGCCTTCGCCACCGATCACCTGGAACGGCTCAGCGCCAACAATCCCGGATCGGTGTTCACCGACCGCATCACGGAAACCACGACGGCTCTCTCGGCCTTCGACGATGCCCACACGGGCGACCTCACCGCGCTGGGCCAGCGCAAGGCGCAGAAGCTGACGAAGAACAATTTCCGCGAAACGCTCGCGTTCGAGGTGGGCAAGATCCTGGGCGCGGTGATCGCGCAATACGGCGATGGCACCCCGGAGGTGGTGGAGTGCGTGCCCCAGGGCCGCAAGGTGTTCTCGACCTGTCGCGACGACGAGGTGGAGAATCACCTCGACGTCCTGGTCAACGGTGTGTCGGCCCACGAGGCCGATCTCGGCGCGGCGCTGACGACGCAGGCGGAGGATCTGCGCGACGATTGGCTGGCCATCTACGCGGCCAGCGAGGCGGCGACGGGCGCGAAAACCGCCACGGAGGCGGAAAAGCGCGCGGCGCGCGAGTCGCTGCAGTGGATCCTCTACGTGAATCTCCAGGCCATCACGCGGGAGTATCCGCGCCAGCCGGAGATGGTGACGCTCTACATGCAGCAGCACCTGCTGGGCATGCCCGCCGACGATTCCGATCCGGGCAATGGGGGAGGTGGCGGTGGCGGCGACGGTCCGAGTGATTCCTCCTCGTCGTCGTCGTCCTCGTACTTCGAGTCTTCTTCGTCCTCGTACTTCGACCCTTCGTCGTCGTCTTCCTCGTCCTACCCGGACATGCCGCCGAGCAGCAGTTCGAGTGCGGATTGGTCGTCCTCGTCCAGCAGCGCGCCTTGATCCGAGTCGGAGCGCCAAGCGGACGAAGGCCGAAGGGGAGCTCCGGCGGGTGGGACCACCCTTCGTCCGGGGCCAGGGCCGGTCGCCATCCGGCCGCCGTCCTCGGGCGCGGCGGCCGGTGATGCGGTCGACGATCGCTATTCCGCGCCGGGCCTCGCCTGGTCGCGGTCGGTCCGGACCCTTGGCAGGTCGGTCAGGTCGGGGGGCAGAAACTCGCGCTTGGCCCGCGGATCCATCCTTCTCCCGGGGGAGTAGAAGAGCCGGAGGATGTGCTTGCTCATCAACTCGGGATGCTGATCACAGAACTCGTCGGCACTGTCGCAGGGAAACACTTCCGCGTAGGCGTTCATGACCGACTCGATGATGCGCATCATCGACACCGTGGTCGTCTCGTTGTAGCCGCTGGTGGCCGACTCCTCGATCCCCTGGGATTCATTGTATCTCCGAATGCCCGTCCGCAGCCGATCGAGCGCCTCGTCGAAGAGGGATTCGTTCAGCAGGAGATAGGCGATGGAGACGTGGGTCCTCTGATTCCAGCGATCGAGAGGAATCCGGCATTTCTCGAACGCGTCGAGGAGTTCGCGATCGGTGTCGTTCAGGTTATTCATCAATGACCCGTCTCTTTGTTATTCCGGAAATCCGGGAAGAACCAAACAAAGTTCCAAATCGGCGCCAATCCCCCTTCGTCACAAATTAAACTCTCTTATTACCTCTTCGAGCTCTTTTTCGGAATGCCATGGCGCGGTAACTCCGAACCGATCAAATAAGTCGTTCAATATCTCTGCCTTCGTCTGATTCACATCGCCCACTACCTTCCCATTTATCCTAGTTCTCCTGTCTTGCGGCAGGAAAAGGAATCCTGACCGATTGGTAGCCAGGCTTTCGTAATCCTTCGAAATGGCTCCTAGCGCCGCCATCGCTGCATCGTTACACTTGTCTTCACCTATCAGGCCAGTAAATAACTTGTTTTCGGTTATTGAAAGGCGCAGCATTTGCGCTTCCCCGAATTCTTTTCCAATCCATGCGCCGAACAAGAACAGTAAGAGTGCGAAAAAGATTGGAGCAATAGTCTTAGCGGCTTGACTCCTAAAAATGGCTTGGCAATTCATTAAATTATCGATGCTTTCAATTCAGAAGAGAATTCCTCAGCGTGAAATCGGGTAATTCAACAGATTACTTTGGGGGCTCCGCCAAGGGGTCAGTCAAAGAATTTAGACATTTCATCTTTCC